>CAZMND010000004.1:0-50954 GCA_964567585.1 uncultured Lachnospiraceae bacterium | reverse complement strand
GTAGCGCCTTCTTTTCTTGCAATTTCAACAAGTCTTTTTGCAATAACAGGTCTTGCCATAGAAGTACCGAGTAAATATTTGTTTTCATAAACCGCGTGACCCTGTACGCAAGGAACGATGTATTCGTCACAGAATTCATCGATAACGTCTTCGATGTACAATTTTTCTGCGCCGCAGAATTTTGCTCTTTCTTCAAGTCCGTCTAATTCTTCGCCCTGACCACAGTCAATACATACGCAGATTACTTCGTAATCGAAGTTTTCCTTAAGCCAAGGAATAATAGCAGTTGTATCCAAACCACCTGAGTACGCTAAAACTACTTTTTCTTTTTGCATAATAAAAGCCTCCATATAAATATGTATATTTGGTCGGGAAATGTTTCCCGTATCAATGTCCTTCAAACAATATACAACATTATAGTTTGGATTGCAAGTACAAAATATGCATATTTTCACAAAAAGTTATGTATAAAATGCATAAAAAACAAAATGTGCTTGCATAATATGCATAATAGATGTATGATTATGCATAAATTTAAGAAAAATACAATTTAATTAATAGGAAAAACAATTTTTATTTGCCCGCAATTAGTTCTTGCCCGAATGCAAGATTAGTGAGATAATAAAAAGAATGGAAAAATTTGCGTAAAATAATGTGCGAATTTTCGAAAGTGGAGGAAATATGAAAACAAAGATTTTTATTGATGGTAGTGAAGGAACTACCGGACTTAGAATATATGAGCGCTTTGAAGGAAGAGATGATATTGAACTTCTTCGAATTTCAAGTGAGTTAAGAAAAGATATAAATGAAAGAAAAAGATTGATTAACGAATCGGATATTACGTTCCTTTGTTTGCCGGATGCGGCTGCCAGAGAATCGGTGAGCCTTGTGGAAAATGAAAATGTGAGAATTATTGATACATCCACAGCCCATCGTACAGAAGAGGGCTGGGCCTATGGTTTTCCGGAATTGTCAAAAGAGCACAGGGAAGCTATTGAAAAGGGCAAGAGAATTGCTGTGCCGGGCTGTTATGCTACCGGTTTCATTACTATCATTTATCCGCTTATTAAGGGCGGAATTTTACCAAAGGATTATCCGGTATCTGCATTTGCGATGTCAGGCTATAGCGGAGCCGGCAAAAAGACAATTGCGGTATATGAGGCGGATGAAAGAGATGCGGAATTGGATGCACCAAGAGAATATGCACTGACACAAAGCCACAAGCATTTAAAAGAAATGCAGAAAATCACCGGGCTTGAAAAATCACCGCTTTTTTCACCGATTATCTGTGACTATTACAGCGGTATGCTTTTGACAACACCTTTTTATACAGATATGTTAAACGGCAAACCATCGCCGGAACAGGTACATACATTTTTGACAGAATACTATGAGGGTGAGAAGTTCGTAAAGGTAATGCCTTTCGGAAAAGAAGCGGATTATAATGGCTTCCTTGCGGCAAATGCATGCTCCGGTTGGGATGGAATTGAGATTTATGTGACGGGAAACGAAGACAGAGTGCTTGTAAGCACCAGATTTGATAACCTTGGAAAAGGAGCTTCCGGTGCGGCGGTACAGTGCTTAAATATTTTACTTGGCTGCGTGGAAGACAAGGGCCTTGTTTTATAGAAAGAGATGAGCAAATGATAAGAGAAATGAAAATAGAGGATTTTGAAGGCGTATATGATTTGTGGATGACAATCAAAGGCTTTGGAATCCGAAGTGTGGATGATTCAAAAGAAGGCGTAGAACGCTTTTTACAAAGAAATCCGGGACTCAGCGTTGTGGCAGAGGAAGATGGTATGATTGTGGGCTGTATTTTGTGCGGGCACGATGGCAGAAGGGGCTGTCTTTACCACGTATGCGTGAGGGAAGGCTACCGAATGCGCGGTATCGGAAAAAGTATGGTGGTTTATTGTATGGAACGCTTAAAAGCCGAAAAAATCAATAAGGTTAGTCTGATTGCATTTACAAAAAACGATATCGGCAATGCTTTTTGGAAAGAAATCGGCTGGACAAAACGTGAAGATTTGAATTATTACGATTTTACTTTAAATGAAGAAAATATAACAGCTTTTAACCAATAAGAATGAAAAGTCTTAAAAACGGAGGAAGTTATGGAAATTTTAAAAGAAGGCGGCGTAACTGCACCAAAAGGATTTAAAGCAGCCAGTGTGGCGGCAGAAATCAAATATAAAAACAGAACGGATATGGCAATGATTTACAGCGAAAAGCCTTGCGCGCAGGCAGGTGTTTTTACAACCAATATTGTAAAGGCAGCTCCGGTACGCTGGGATAAAGCGGTTGTTACGGATTCGCCATTTGCCCAGGCGATTGTGGTAAACTCGGGAATTGCAAATGCCTGTACAGGTAATGAAGGATATGAATATTGTAACCAAAGTGCCAAATGCGTGGCAGATTGCCTTGGTATCGACAAATCAAGCGTTTTGGTAGCAAGTACAGGTGTTATCGGTATGCAATTGCCAATGGACAGAATTGCAAACGGTATCAAAATGCTTTCAGAATCATTGGAAGACACAATTGAAGCCGGCACAAAGGCAGCAGAAGCCATTATGACAACCGACACTGTTTCAAAGCAGGTAGCTGTGAAATTTACGGTGGATGGTAAGGAAGTTACTGTGGGCGGTATGTGTAAAGGCTCCGGAATGATTCACCCGAATATGTGTACTATGCTTGGCTTTGTTACAACAGACCTTGCAATTTCAAAAGAATTATTGCAGAAAGCATTGTCTGAGAATGTAGTGGATACCTTTAATATGGTTTCCGTAGATGGAGATACTTCTACAAACGATACGTTAATTGTTCTTGCCAACGGTATGGCGGGAAATGAAATGATCACAGAAGAAAATGAAGCTTATGCACAGTTTAAAGAAGCTTTAAACTATGTGAATACAACTCTTGCAAAGAAAATGGCAGCAGACGGTGAAGGTGCCACAGCTCTTTTTGAAACCAAGGTTATCAACGCAAAATCAAAGGAAGATGCACGTACAATCAGTAAATCCGTTATTTGTTCTTCTTTGACAAAGGCGGCAATTTATGGTCACGATGCAAACTGGGGAAGAATTTTGTGTGCGATGGGCTACTCAGGTGCCGAGTTTGAACCGGAAAAAGTGGAACTTTTCTTTGAAAGTAAGGCAGGAAAAATACAGATTTACAAAGATGGCGTAGCAACAGACTACAGCGAAGAAGAAGCTACAAAGATTTTGTCAGAGCCGGAAGTTACGGTTTTAATCGATATGAAGGATGGTGAAGCATCTGCAGCGGCCTGGGGCTGTGACTTGACTTATGATTATGTAAAAATAAATGCAGATTACCGCTCATAGGAAAAAGGAGATTATCATGAAAGAAAGAGATATGAATGAACTGTTGAAAAAGGCGGAGGTTTTGATTGAGGCACTTCCTTATATCCAGAACTTTAACCGTAGAATTATTGTTGTAAAATACGGTGGAAGTGCAATGACCAATCCGGAACTGCAGAGAAATGTTATCAAAGATGTAACACTTCTTAAATTAGTTGGTTTTAAACCGATTATTGTTCACGGTGGTGGTAAAGAAATCAGCCGTTGGATTTCCAAGGTTGGAAAAGAACCTGAATTTGTTAACGGACTTCGTGTAACAGATGAAGAAACTATGGAAATTGCGGAAATGGTTTTAAATCGTGTAAATAAGAGCCTTGTAACTATGGTGGAAGAACTGGGTGTCAGCGCAGCCGGTGTCAGCGGAAAAGATGGAAAAATGCTCCGCGTGGAGAAAAAATATGCGGATGGAAAAGACATTGGTTTTGTAGGCGATATTCAGGAAGTAAATGCAAAAATTTTATTTGATTTATTGGAAAAAGATTTTCTTCCTATCGTTGCACCAATCGGTTTTGATGATGAGTTCAATACATATAATATTAATGCAGATGATGCGGCTTGTGCCATTGCAAAGGCAGTTGGTGCGGAAAAACTTGCATTTTTAACAGATATTGAAGGTCTATATAAGGATATCAATGATAAAGATTCCTTTATTTCAAGAATTTCTGCGTCGCAGGCGGAAGAACTGATTAACTCAGGTTGTATCGGCGGCGGTATGTTACCGAAGCTGAATAACTGTACAGATGCGGTAAAAGAAGGCGTAAATAAGGTACATATTTTGGACGGCAGAATTCCGCATTGTCTTTTATTGGAAGTTTTCACAAATGAAGGCATTGGTACTGCCATCGTGAAAGACGAGGAATAAAATTATGATGAAAGAATATATAGAAGAAGCGGAAAAAGCCCTGCTTCATACCTACAATCGTTTCCAGATTGTTCTCGATAAGGGAGAGGGCGTTCACTTATATGATATCGAAGGCAAAGAATATCTGGATTTTGTGTCCGGTATTGCAGTTTTTGCTTTGGGATACAATAACAAGGAATATAACGATGCATTAAAAACTCAGATTGATAAGCTTTTACATACCTCTAATTATTATTACAATGTTCCGGCTATTGAAGCTGCAAAGAAACTGAAAAAAGTTTCGGGACTGGACCGTGTGTTTTTTACGAACAGCGGTGCGGAAGCAGTAGAAGGGGCCATTAAAGCGGCTAGGAAATATGCTTATACAAAGGATGGACAGACTGACCATGAAATTATAGCTATGGAACATTCTTTCCATGGAAGAACAATGGGTGCACTTTCCGTGACGGGAAATCCGAAATATCAGGAAGCGTTTCGCCCGATGATTGGAAATGTACGCTTTGCAAAAATGAATGATCTTGACAGTGTAAAGGCATTGGTGAATGAGAAAACCTGCGCCATTATGTTTGAAACGGTTCAGGGCGAAGGCGGTATTTATCCGGCTACAGAAGAATTTCTTCAGGGCGTAAAAGCAATTTGTGAGGAAAAGGATATTTTACTGATTCTGGATGAAATCCAATGTGGTATGGGCAGATGCGGCCATATGTTTGCATGGCAGAAATATGATGTAAAGCCGGATATTATGACATGTGCAAAGGCACTTGGCTGTGGTGTTCCTGTGGGTGCGTTTTTGATGACGGAAAAGGTGGCGGAAAAATCTTTGACAAGCGGTGACCATGGAACAACCTATGGCGGTAATCCATTGGCAACTTGTGCCATCAACAAAGTTCTTGATTTATTTGAAGAGTCAAATATAATAGAAAATGTAAGAGAGGTCACACCATATTTCGAGCAGAAATTGGATGAAATTGCTGCAAAATATGACTGTATCTTAACCAGAAGAGGGGCAGGTTTTATGCAGGGACTTGTATTTGACAGACCTGTGGGACCGATTATTAATAAGGCTATTGAAAAAGGGTTATTATTAATTAATGCGGGTACGGACATTATCCGTTTTGTGCCATCTCTTATTATAACAAAGAAAGATATTGATGATATGATTGTCATTCTTGATGAGGCAATCAAAGAGACGATATAGGAGAAAATTTATGAGTCTTAGAAAGAGGCTGTATTCAGCAACCCTGGTGATTATTCTTGCGCTGGGAGCATTGCATGTGGGAAGAAGTGGAATGATGATTAGTGATTCCACGGCGGAATCCATTTTCAGACATAAGGATTCCGTATATTTCTGGTACACAGATGAAACACTGACGGACTATTTAAATAGTGCCGCAGTTGCATACAATGAAACCAAGGAAGACATCCGTGTGGTACCGGTACTGGTATCTGCAAATGATTATTTGGAAGCAATCAATGAAGCGTCATTAACGGGAGAATCCGTTCCGGATGTATATCTTTTGAGTCATGATTCTTTGGAAAAGGCATATTTGTCAGGACTTGCAACCCAGGTAAAGGACTATGATAATGTATGCAACATAGAAAGGTTTCCACAAGTAGCATTGGATGCGGTAACCTATCACAATAAGATTGTGGCATATCCGTTTTATTATGAAACCAGTGTTCTTTTATACAACAAAACCTATTTAATGGAGCACGCGACAAAGCAGTTGGCTTTAGAAGCGGCGGAAAATGCGGAAGAAACAGAAGATGCAACCACGGAAGCTGTAGAAGGAGAAGTGGTTACAGAAGATAATTCGGAAGAAATTGCAGCAAGAGTTGCCGAAATGCTTCCGGATACTATGGATGATATTCTTACCTTTGGTAATGATTATGATGCCCCGGGACAGGTTGAAGCGATTTTTAAGTGGGACGTGGCAGACGTATTTTACAATTACTTTTTTATTGGTAAACATATGATTCTCGGCGGTGACACGGGTGATAATTCAGCAAATATTGATATTTATAATTTGGAAGCAATGCAGTGTCTTTTGACATTTCAGAATTTGAACGAATTCTTTTCCATTGATGCCAGTGAAGTGAGTTATAAGGATGTGGTACAGGATTTCCTGGATGGAAAAATTGTATATACGGTAGTTACTTCAGATATTTTAAAAACAATGGAAGAAGCCAGAACACCTGATGAAAATGGTGAATATTTTGCATATGATTATGGTTTTTCTGTTGTGCCGAATCCAAGCGAAGAATTGAGTGGTAGAGCATTATCCATGACAAGTAGCGTGGTAATTAACGGTTACAGTGAACATATCAAAGAAGCAAATGAATTTGCCAAATTTTTGACCTGTGATTTTAATGGTGATTTGTATGAAAGAACCGGAAAACTTCCGGCATACAAAACAGAATATGTAGAAGGTTCGGGTTCCAGTGTTTTTGCGAAGGCCTATGAACAGTCTATTCCAATGCCAAAGATGGTAGAAGTCAGCAATTTCTGGATGCAGCTGGAAATCGCAATGCGTGATATCTGGGAAGGTGCAGATATCAATGACAGTGTAAAGACGCTGTCTGAACAGATGATGACACAGGTTACGGGACAGGTATATACGGAAGAATATATCCATATGGAATTGGAAGAAGATCCGGAATATACCGACGGAGAAATCATTGAAGAGGATGATGCATCCAACTGATAAAATTTAGAAAATATAGAATAAATAACCAACTATGAGGGTATGAATACATTAGATGAAAATCGTATGGAGGATTCTTATGGTTGGTTTATTTATTGCAATTTTATCAGGGATTTGTATGAGTGTTCAGGGTGTCTTTAATACGGAAGTGACCAAACAGTCCGGAATGTGGGTGACAAATGTTTTTGTACAAGCAAGTGCAATGCTTGTGTGTTTTATCATTTGGGCGGTTTCGGATAGAAGCAGTTTTGCGGGGCTTTTGAAAGTAGAACCGAAATATATGCTTTTGGGAGGCGCCATTGGAGCGGTTATTACCTATACGGTTGTAAAAAGTATGGACGCGCTGGGCCCTGCCAAAGCAGTTATGTTTATAGTGATAGCACAGCTGATTGCAGCCTATGTAATAGAAATTTTGGGTCTGTTTGGCGTAGAAAAACAGCCTTTTGAATGGAGAAAAGCTATTGGTATGGCAGTTGCAATTGCAGGAATTGTTGTCTTCAAATGGGAATAAATAAATTCTTAAGGAAATATCAAATAAATGTCCTTGTTTTTTTGTGTTCTTTAGAATAAAATGATTTTATCTGCGTAGGGGGCTTCCTGTCCGTTTTGGAAAGGAACTACGTGTATGAAAGTAAAAATATGTTTTATAATATGTGTGATAATGCTATGTTCGGGATGCACTGACGATTCTCTGGATTATGTTAGCATAGTGAATGAAGCATCCGGGACAAAAGAAAATCAGGATATGCCGGAAAACGTAGATTACTACGATTCTATTACTGTGCATATTTGCGGAGAAGTATATTTCCCGGGAGTGTATACGGTATATAACGGTAGCAGAATCTACGAAGTGGTAAGGCAGGCCGGTGGTTTTACTGAATATGCCGATACTGTGGCGGTCAATCAGGCAAAAGAGGTATCTGATGGAGAACAGATAGTTATTCCGTCTGTTTATGAGGCAAAAGAGGAAACGGATGCGGCAGGACTGATTGATATCAATAAAGCAAATGAGGCACTGCTTTGTACGATACCCGGGATTGGAGCAGCAAGAGCAAAGCAGATTATAGAGTATCGCGAGAAAAACGGCGATTTTGAGAAGATTGAAGACATTATGAAAATCAGCGGCATAAAAGAAGGAATGTTTGAAAAAATTGCACCGTATATTACGGTTTCCTAGATAGGGAGATAAAATGGGAAAAAGAGTTTTAGTAGTAGATGATGAAAAATTAATCGTAAAAGGAATCCGTTTCAGTTTAGAACAGGACGGAATGAAAGTGGACACTGCATATGATGGCGAAGAAGCCTTGGAATTTGCCAGAAATAACAAGTATGATTTGATACTTTTGGACGTTATGCTTCCTAAATTTACGGGCTTTGAAGTGTGTCAGCAGATTAGGGAATTTTCGAACGTTCCAATTATTATGTTAACCGCTAAAAGCGAGGATATGGACAAAATTTTGGGATTAGAATATGGTGCGGACGATTATATTACAAAGCCGTTTAATATTTTGGAAGTAAAGGCCAGAATTAAGGCGATTATGCGTCGCATGGGTACAAAAGAAGCTAAGCAGAAAAATGATAATGTAATTACGCTTAGTGATATGAAGATGGATAGAGAAAGCCGTCGTGTTTTCATTGAGGATAAGGAAGTAAATCTGACTACAAAGGAATTCGAGGTGTTAGAGCTTCTTATTATGAATCCGGGGAAAGTATATAGCAGGGATAATCTGTTAAAAATTATCTGGGGCGAAGATTACCCGGGAGATGTAAGAACTGTGGATGTACATATCAGAAGACTTCGCGAGAAAATTGAAGCAAATCCAAGCGAACCAAAGTATGTACAGACAAAGTGGGGACTTGGTTACTTTTTTAAGGGATAGGCTAAGGAAGCAATGTTAGTACTAGTGCGTAAAATTAAAAAAATTCTTCGAAAACTAAAGAGCATCCGCTTTTTAGTTTTTATCATTATTCTTTTGGTAGGGCTCATCTCCTGTATGGCGATGCATTATGGTATTTTGGAAAGCTATGAGGAGAGAGCTGTCAGTCTGAGAACGTCAGACGTACAAAACCAGTTGAAGGTTATCGGTAACCACCTTTTGGCAAACAACTATCTGGAGGACTCGTCTTCGGAGGTTATTAATGCCGAATTGGATCAGTTGTCGGATTTGTACGATGGACGTGTGCTTATAATCAACAGAAATTTCAAAATTGTAAAAGATACATATGGTCTTAGTGCGGGCAAAACGATTGTGGCAGAGGAGGTTATACGTTGTTTTAGGGGAGAAACTATATCCAAGTATGATGACAAGAACGGATATATTGAATTAACCATTCCGCTTACGAGAACAAAGTCGGTAGCAATGCCCGGAGGAGAAGAGACATATGCCGAAAATGTAATCGGTGTTATGTTAACCAGTGTTTCTACGGAAACCATTCGTCAGACTATGGAGATTATGAGTGAAAAGGCTTTGATTATGGAGGCGATGGTTATTATCATTGTTTTTGCGGTAGCTTTTTCGGTATCAGCACTTTTGTCCGGAGCATTCAACAAGGTGACTGATGCGGTTAACGAGGTGAAAGAAGGACATTCTGATGAACAGGTTGAACTTACGGGAATAGACGAAACAGATCGTATTGTAGAAGCTTTTAACCGTATGCTTGTACGAATGAAAACGCTGGATGATTCCAGACAGGAATTTGTGGCGAATGTATCTCACGAGTTAAAAACCCCGCTAACTTCAATGAAAGTACTTTCGGATGCGCTTTTGATGCAGCCTGATGCGCCGGCAGAACTTTACCAGGAATTTATGCAGGATTTATCGGAAGAAATCGATAGGGAAAATCAGATTATTAACGATTTACTATCGCTGGTGCGTATGGATAAAACGGCAGCAGTTATGAATGTTAAATCAAGAGACATAAATGAACTTTTGGAATTGATATTAAAGCGTTTAAGACCAATTGCCAGAAAAAATAATGTGGAGGTTATTTTGGAGAGTATCAGGCCGGTTACGGCGGAAATTGATGAAGTAAAGTTTACTCAGGCAATCTCCAATTTGGTGGAGAATGCGATTAAATATAATACGGAAAATGGAAAAGTTAAAGTGACCTTGGATGCAGACCATCAAGCCTTTAGTGTAGAGATAACGGACTCGGGTATAGGCATACCGGAAGATGCGTTAGAGCATATTTATGAAAGATTTTACAGGGTAGATAAATCCCATTCCCGAGAAATCGGCGGTACGGGTCTTGGACTTGCCATTACTAAAAATGCCGTGTTACTTCATCGTGGAACCATCAAAGTGGAAAGTGTGGAAGGCGAGGGGACTACATTTACTGTTCGTATTCCGCTTAGTTATATTGTATAGAAATATCTGATAGGAGAAGATATGAAGAAATATATATTTATCATATGTCTGGCAGCAGTATTATTGCTTGCAGGTTGCGGCACCGAAGAGCACCCTGAAGGAAGTAATTGCTATACATTGTATTTCATCAGTAATGATTCGACCAAATTGATAACCAGGGAATATTGGACAACGACGACAGATGAAAGTAAGTTGTTTGAAGAATTACGTAGTGAATTGTCCAAGGTTCCTGAAAAACTTGAATATATGCCACCCTTTGGAAACAATGTAAGTCTTAGAAAGTGGAAAAGCCAAAATGGGAGATTGCTTTTGGATTTTGAACCCAGTTATTTGAAATTGGCAGCAGACGCAGAAGTTTTAACCAGGGCCGCAATTGTGAAAACATTTACTCAGATTAAAGGAATTAATTATGTGTCTTTCCAGGTAGAAGGAAATGACTTGGAAGACAGTCTGGGCAAATTGGTGGGAGCAATGTATTCAGACAGTTTTATTTATAATGAGGGTGCCCAGATTAATAGTTTTGAAGAAATTACATTGAATCTTTTTTTTGCAAATGAAGAAGGCGATGCACTTGTAAAAACGGAAAAAACCATTATGTATAATACAAACGTGGCGATGGAAAGAGTGATTCTGGAACAGCTTATTGCAGGTGCAAAGGGAACAAAAGGCTATGGAACAATCAATCCGGATACAAAGGTGATAAGCGTGGTTGTAAAAGATGGAGTTTGTTATGTAAACTTAAATAACACGTTTTTAACGCAGGTATACAGTGTAACACCGGAGGTGGCAATTTATTCGATTGTTAACTCTTTGTGCGAAGTCAGTGGAATTAAAAAGGTACAAATATCCATTGACGGTGATACAAGCATTGTTTATCGTGAAAAAATGCAGTTGAATGCAATGTATGAAAGAAATCTGGATATGCTGGATAAAGGAACATCAAATTGAGAAGACCATTATGTATGGTTTGTCTGGTGTTTGTTATTTTGATTATATGCATTGTGGAAATATTTCCCTATGAGTACGACTTTCCGGAGAATTTATCGGGGAGAGTCGTGCTCGTAGAAGGAAAGGTTTCTAAAAAAGAAATTAAAATAAAAAACGGACAAACAACTTATATTATCTATTTAAAACAAATCGTGTCACAGTCTGATTCTTATACAGACAATTTCGATGACAAGGATTCCGAATTAGAAAAACTGAATATGGCAGAAGGTATTTTGTGTTATCTGGCGGAGGACTCCTATATACCGAATGTGGGAAGCAAGGTATGGATACGGGGAGAAGTATCCGTATTTCAAGAACCGGACAATCCGGGAGAGTTTGATTCACCTTTGTATTATAAAATTAAGGGTATTGACTTTAAAATGTACAATTCACAGGTAGAAGTCTGTACAGAAAAGTATGATGCAATCGCAGAGAAACTTTTTCGCATTAAGACGGAACTTTGTGATGTACTGGATAAGTGTTTTAAAAGTGAGTACAGAGGAATTGCGAAAGCTATTTTGCTTGGAGAAAGCTCCGAACTGGATCAAGATACAAAAGAATTGTATCAAAGAAGTGGTATGTTACATATTTTGTGCATTTCGGGACTTCATATTTCGATTCTTGGAATGGGGCTGTTTAAGCTGTTAAAAAGATTCCACTTCCCGGATTTTGCAAATACTTGTTTATGCATTATTATGATGATTTTGTATGGAATTATGATTGGGATGGGGACATCCGTAATTCGTGCAATTTTAATGTTTGCTATGAGACTTGTGGCAAAGCTGTTGAAGAGGACATACGATTTACTGACTGCGTCTTGTGTAGGTATCTTTTTCATTCTTTTTGAGCAGCCACTGTACATATATCACAGCGGTTTTCTGTTATCTTTTCTTTCGGTTGTTGCCCTGGGTGCATTCCGACCAATTTTTCCGGAGAAAATATGCAAAGTTGATTTTATAAATAAACAGGCAGACAGTTTCTTTTCCACACTGACAGTCTGGCTTGTAACATTGCCCGTATATGGAAGATTTTACTATGAAGTTTCTGTGTCGGGACTATTATTAAATGTGCTTATTTTGCCGTTTGTAAGCGCAGTTTTGGCACTTGTGATAGGCGTGTGTATACTGGGGATTTTTTATCTGCCATTGGGAGTTGCGGCAGCCAGAGCGTGTGAAGTACTTTTGTGGGCATTTGAAGCGGTTTTTGAAGGAGTCGATACACTGCCCGGAACAATCTTAATTTTGGGACATATGTCTTTGTTTAAGTGTTTTCTTTACTTTGCCGGTTTGGTAATTTTACTTTTTTTAACAGAAAAATTAAAGAAAAAATATTTGTATTTGGGAATAGCAGTGTTATGCGCCTTTTTGATTGTAAGACTTCCAAAACAATTAACAATTACCTGTCTTTCCGTGGGACAGGGAGATTCGGCAGTGGTAGAATACAAGGATTTTGTATGCATAATTGATGCGGGAAGCAGTAGTGAAAAGGAGGTGGCCAAATATACGATTTTACCATTTCTAAAATATCAGGGAATTCGGGAAATAGATTACCTGTTTTTGACGCATGCGGATAGTGACCACATAAACGGAGTGGAGGAACTTCTGTCCCAAAGCCGTACGGGAATACGGGTGGAGCGCCTTGTCGTTACGGATGCCGGATATTTGGATGAATATGGTGAGATTTTGGAATTGGCAACAGCACTAAAAATTCCTATTTATGAAATGAAGCAGGGAGATTTTGTTTCTTTTAGAGGACTGGAACTTAACTGTTTGGGACCTTCTGAAAGTCTGATTACGGAAGCAGGAGAAAGCAGCAATGAAACATCTATGGTTTTATTGCTTGAGATGGATGAATTTTCGATGCTATTTACAGGCGATACAGAAGGAAAGGGAGAAGAGGTGGTACTTGACAGCTTGAGGGATTGTGAGGTTTCTAATCTGTCAGCTTTGAAGGTGGCCCATCACGGCTCAAAATATTCCACATCGGATGAATTTCTGAGAGTGGTTATGCCAAAAGTAAGTATTATTTCCTGTGGAGAAAACAATTCTTATGGACATCCGCATAGAGAAACCTTGGAAAGGATTGAAAAGGTGGAAAGTAAAGTGTTTGTGACTAAAGATTGCGGAGCTGTGACAATTGAAATGGGAAAGGAGATTGAAGTGAAAGGGTATTTCCCGACGAAATGATAAATAAGTGCAATCAGTCGGGGTGAAAAAGGACTGTAATTCCGACTTATAAATTAAATTAAGAGGTTTAGTCGGGGCAACAATAACTGTAATTCCAACTTAAATATTAAATTAAGAGATTTAGTCGGGGCAAAAGAGGAAATGATACCGACTGAACAAAATGAATAAGAGTAACAGTTGGGTTACAAGATGAGGTGGTTCCGACTAGACATAGTATATAAGCGTACTAGTCGGGATAGAAAGCGAAAATATCCCGACTAGACAAAGAGAAAAGTCGATTTAATGGGTGCTGAAAAAGAAAATTACCCAACTTGATGAATGGAAATGTGTTTGAAGTCGGAATATTTATGAGAAAATACCCGACCTAATGAATGAAGAGGAGCAGTTTGGCGGGATAGAATGCAATAGGGAGGAAATTTGTGTATGAAAACATTGGAAGTGATACTAAGAGAGGAGAAATATCAGTTACAAAAGATAAAAGATGAAGCAGAAAAAAGATTGAAGCGTGCACCAAAGGGAAGACTACGTATTTCAAAGAAGAAATCGCAGATGGAATATTATTATAAGAGTGAAAATGATGATAATAAAAGTAAGAATGGGAGATATCTCAAAAAGGAGGAAAGACAACTTGCAAAAGATATTGCTCAAAGAGATTATGATATATGTGTAATAAAATGTGCGACGGAGAAAATACATCTAATTGAAGCATTTTTAGAGCGGTATAAAAAGAATTGTTTGAAAGAGATATACGAGAAACTAAATTCTTATCGAAAAGAATTGATAGATATTTGCGTAATATCAGATGAAGAATTTGTAAAACAGTGGCAGTCATTGCAATATGAAGGAAAAGCATTTACAGATGATGCACAGGTTATTGTTACAGAAAGAGGAGAGCGAGTACGGTCAAAATCAGAGAAAATTATTGCAGACAAACTATATTTGTTGGGAATACCGTACCGATACGAATATCCGATTGTATTAAAAGGAAATATAAAAGTATATCCTGATTTTACGATTCTGAAAATGCCTGAGCGAAAAGAGATATATTTGGAACATTTTGGAATGATGGATAATACGGACTATGTAAGTGCTACGCTTCGTAAAATAGATACATATGCAGAGAATGGAATTTATATAGGTGTGCAATTGTTTGTTACATATGAAACCGGTAGAAAAACGATAAACACGATAACTTTGGGAGAAATGTTTCAGGAACTTTTCGGCTCGGATTAAAAAGATATGAATTAATTTTTTTCTAGTCATCCACAAATACCTGATGTATAATTTAATAGTGAATTCTAATATAGGTATATAAAAACAGAGGGTATAGATTATGAAAAGGAAAGTTGTAGTATTAGGTGGTGGAACCGGTTCGTCCACGCTTCTTAGAGGGCTTAAAGAGTTTCCGATAGATTTAACAGCAATCGTGTCCGTGTGCGATGACGGAAACAGTACGGGCGTTTTGCGAGAAGAATTCAGTATTCCGGCGGTAGGCGATATCCGAAGAGTGTTGGTAGCGCTTTCAGAAACGGAACCGCTGGTAATGGAACTGTTCAATTATCGCTTCAAAACAACCAGTGATTTGGATGGACATACGGTGGGAAATTTGCTTTTGACTGCATCTTCTGAAATTACAGGCAATTTGTCGGATGGAATCGAGGCACTTAGCAAGGTATTCAATTTAAAGGGAAAAGTAGTGCCGCTGACCGAAGAGAATGTGGTTTTGATGGGCGAGATGGAAGACGGAAGCATTATCGAAGGAGAACATCATATTACCCGGAATCATCAGGGCATCAAACGTGTTTATTATAAAGAGACACCGGTACCGACCAGGGAAGCAGTAAAAGCAATCGAAGAAGCCGATTTGATTATACTTAGTATGGGAAGTCTTTTTACGAGTATTATCCCGAATCTGATTTGTGATGAGATTTTAAATGCCATAGACAGAAGCAAAGGGAAAATTATGTATGCCTGCAATATGGTGACACAGCCGGGAGAAACGGAAGGATTTAAGGTTTCAGATCATATTAAGCTATTGAACCGGTATCTGGGTGAGCGGAAAATAGATGTGGTCATTGCTAACGATGGGCAAATTGATGAGGATATGGCAAAAAGATATGAGTCCTTAGAGCAAAAAGACCCTGTGGAGCTGGATAGGGAAGAAACAGAGTTTTTGGTGGAAACGGTTCTGAGCGATGATTATGTGATTGTAAGAAATAATTTGTTGCGTCATAATGTGATGAAACTAGGTATGCATATATTCGGATATTTACTTGAGAGAGAAGAGTAAATAGATTGAAAAGAATTCCGGGATGATTTAGTATTATGATGTGACACATACGGTCGGCAAGACAACGGATGAGATGCATATAAAAGATGGAGAACCGGAGAATGATTGACAGAGAAGAATATGAACCGGCAGAACCTGTCTTCGGATTTTTATATCCGGCGTTTTCGGAGAGAAGCGGGGATGAAGGGAAAATTGATATTTTTCATATGAATCCGGAAAATATAGAAGAGGGACTTATGTATAAACTACTTGGGAAAGACTATTAATTGCGTAAGAGGTAAGAATTTTGAGTATAATTGATGAAGATATTAAAAATGGAAAATTGAATCATATATATCTTGTATACGGTACAGAGTCTTTTCTTAGAAAACAGTATAAGGAGCGGCTGAAAAAAGCACTTGCGCCGGATGATGACTCAATGAATTACAGTTATTTTGAGGGGAAAGATATTTCGGCCGGCGAAGTAATCGATTTGGCAGAGACGATGCCTTTTTTATCCGATAAGCGGGCTATAATCATTGAAAACAGTCCGTTTTTTAAAAGCGAGGGAGAGAAAATCGCAGAGTATTTAAATGCAGTACCGGATACGACCTATCTTGTTTTTGTGGAAGAGAACGTTGACAAGCGTAGCAAATTGTACAAATCCATTGCAAAAAATGGTTGTGTGGTGGAAGCGGCGGGTCTGTCTGAGGATAAAATTATTACGTGGATTCTTGGCATGCTAAAAAAGGACAATAAAAAAATCACCCAGAACACAATGCATTATCTGCTTGGAAAAATCGGTACGGATATGGAAAATATCCGTTCTGAAGTAGAAAAACTCATTTGTTATTGCTATGATAGGGACGTTATTACCAATGAGGATATCGATGCGGTTTGTACCACGCAGATTAGTAATCAGATTTTTGAGATGCTGGATGCGATGGCAAATAAACGCCAGAAGGTGGCTTTGCAGCTTTATTATAATCTGCTGGCACTGAAGGAACCGCCGATGAGGATTCTTTTCCTGATTGGTAGACAGTTTAACCTGTTATTGCAAGCAAGACTCCTGAAACAAAAGGGCTATGGAGATAGGGCCATTGCAGAAAAAATCGGTGTTCCGCCATTTGCGGCCACAAAGTATTTGAATCAAGCAAGTAAGTTTAAAATGGCAGACCTTCGTCAGGCGGTAGCTGAGTGTGTGGAAGCGGACGAAGCCGTAAAATCAGGAAACAGAAATGACAGATTGAGTGTAGAACTCTTAATTATTAAATACAGTAACTAGAAAGGAAACAAAAAATGAGCAAAATTGATGTAGTAAGACAGGCAATGGTAGAAGCAATGAAAAATAAGGACAAGGAGAGAAAAGAAACCTTATCTATGCTTCTTGCGGCATTAAAAAATAAGGAAATTGACAAAAGAGAAGTATTGACCGAAGCGGAAGAAAATGAAGTGGTTAAAAAAGAAATTAAACAGACAAAAGAAACGATGGAATTAGCACCGGCTGACAGAACCGATATTAAAGAACAGTGCCAGAAACGTCTGGATGTCTTAAAAGAATTTGCACCGGAAGAAATGAGTGCAGAACAGATTCAAAAAGAAATTGAAGATGTTATGGCAACACTTGGTATTGCAGAACTGACGGGAAAAGATAAAGGCAGATTAATGAAGGAACTTATGCCGAGAGTAAAAGGTAAAGCTGATGGTGCTTTGGTAAACAAAATTGTGGGAGAAATGACAGTTTAAGGTTTATAATAAAATTGTAACAAATAGTAGTTGACATTACATTGTGGTGCGTGTAATATAGTAATGAAAACCACATTACAAAGTCATAAATGTACTTTGCAATTTAATAAGAGGTGAAAGATGAGTAATTTTGTAATTAGCTGTTGTTCTACAGCAGATTTATCCAAGGAACATTTTGAAAAAAGAGACATTAAATATAATTGTTTCAAGTATTATTTGGATGATGTATGTTATCCGGATGACTTGGGACAGACGATTGCGTTTGACAAGTTTTACCAGATGATGGTAGACGGTGTAGATACAAAGACATCGCAGATTAACGCAGATGAATATATCACATATCTGGAACCATTTTTGAAAGAAGGCAAAGATGTCTTACATTTGTGCCTGTCTTCAGGAATTTCAGGTGCATACAATTCCGCTATGATTGCAAAAAGAGAATTAGAAGAAAAATATCCGGACAGAAAAATTTATATCATTGATTCACTGGCAGCGTCATCAGGTTTTGGCCTTTTGATGGATAAGGTTGCGGATTTACGTGATGAAGGTATGTCCATTGATGAATTGAATGACTGGGTAGAAGCAAATAAGAAAAAAATGCATCATTGGTTTTTCTCTTCAGATTTGACATTCTTTGTAAAAGGTGGCCGTGTTTCAAAGACAGCAGGCTTTGTTGGAGGCATTTTGAATATTTGTCCATTACTTAATGTAAGTTATGAAGGAAAATTGATTCCGAGAGAAAAAATCCGTACAAAGAAAAAAGTAATTAAAGTAATTGTTGATAAAATGGAACAGTACGCATTAGATGGACTTGACTACGCAGATAAATGCTATATTTCCAATTCAGCATGTTTGGAAGATGCGGCAGCAGTTGCAGCGCTTGTTGAAGAAAAATTCCCTAAGTTAAAAGGAAAAGTATTGATTAACAGTATCGGTACTACAATCGGTAGCCATACAGGCCCGGGTACAGTTGCACTTTTCTTCTGGGGACAGGAAAGAGTAGATTAATTAGTTTTATGAAAACACTTTGAGTATGAAAAGTACTTAAAGTGTTTTTAATTTTCAATTAAGGTTAGAATGCTAGAATAGCGGAAAACGGAGGGAAAAATATGAAAAAGTTTTGGAATTTAATTTTAGTCGGAGTTTGTACCATAGCGGTTTTGGGCGGATGTGGTAAACAGACAGGAACAGACAATTCTACAAATACGGAAGCAATATTTGAAGGAGCGGTAAAAATTGAATTGTCCGATGAAACAATTTTGGTGGACGGAGCAGAGATTTCTTCTGATGGTGAAAATGCCGTGTATAAAGCCAATGATATTGTATATTACGAGGAAGGACACGATTTTACTTATGGTGAAGGCACAAAAGAGGATGAGCATTCCAAGGAGGAAGCGGATAAGCATACTGTTGTGCATATTACAAAGCCGGGAACATATTCTGTAAGTGGCAAATTGTCATATGGACAGATTGCCATTGATTTGGGCGAAGATGCCAAAGAAGACGAATCGGCTGTAGTGAATCTGATTTTAAACGGTGTAGATATCAATTGTGATGTAGCACCGGCAGTAATTTTCTACAATGTTTATGAATGTGGAAGTGATGAAGCAGAGGGTGCATCAAAGAATGTAGATACTTCCAAGGCGGGAGCCAATGTTTATATAGCAGATGATACGGAAAATAACGTAACAGGTTCTTATGTGGCGAGAATATATAAGTCCTACGAACTCAGTGAAGATGGTACAGAAGTAGTGGATAGCAAAAAACTCCACAAATATGACGCTGCTTTTTATTCAAAACGTACAATGAATGTAAATGGCGGAACAAAAGGAACAGGTATTTTAAATATCGTTGCACAAAATGAAGGTTTAGATTCAGAATTACACCTGACAATTAATGGAGGTATTATCAATATTGAATCGGGTAATGACGGAATTAATACAAATGAAGACGAAGTATCGGTTACAACCGTGAATGGCGGAACTTTGAATATTTTGGTAAACGGATCCACAGGGGAAGGCGATGGCATTGATTCAAACGGCTGGCTTGTCATCAATGGTGGTACTGTAATAGCTCAGGCATGTAGTGATAGCGGGGATGCAGGAATTGATTCGGATATGGGTATTCATATCAACGGCGGAACAGTGATTGCTACAGGAAATATGCTTGACAGAATCGGTGAAAGTACACAGACCTATGCAGTATTTTCATTCGCTGAAAGACAGCAGGGTGAAAATACGTATGTTTTAAAAAATGAAGCCAAGGAAGCAGTATTTGAATTTAAAAATACCAATGCTTTTACCTATCTGATTTTAGCAGGCGATAATTTGACTGAAGGCGATTATACGTTATGGTGTAACGATAGTCAGTGTGAAGGAAGCGGCCAAGGCTCATTTGGTATGGGTCAGGGTGGTCTTGGCGGCGGTCGTCCGGACGGAAATGGTGGACGTGGTGAAGATTTTGGTGGCGGAGCCGAGTTTGGTGGCGAAGGTGATATGCCAAAACCGGAAGATGGCGTCATTTTTGAAGGAATGGAAAATGGTGAAATTCCTGAAAAACCGGAAGGCATAGAAATACCGGAGATGGGTGAAATGCCTGAGGGAATAGAAAGACCGGAAAACGGCGAAATGCCGGAAAATATGGAAATGGGACCTATGCAGACGGGCGGTGAAAGGAGCACTGTATTTACAGTTGTAAAAGGTGCAAACCAGTTTAAAAATGTAACAGTAATAAATAGTTAAATCCATTTTTATATTGTTTCTCTCAATGACTACCATGTGTCAGTAAATTTTGTTTGTTTTCTGGCAGATGGTAGTTTGATTTTTTTTTCTGAAATATGGTAAAAAAATATTGAGTTTATTGTGTATGAGAGTGTATAATATAGTGATATAAATCTATTTTTTATACGGAGGACGATTTATGAAAAAAATATTAGGCGTTGTTTTGGCAGTGGCTATTTTCTGGATGGGTGGCATAAGTGTAAATGCTGCCGGATTGGAAGAGTCGTTTAATGCGAAATATTATGCAGATAAGTATGCCGATTTGTACGAAGCATTTGGACACAGTTCCAAGGCGTTACTTAACCATTTTGAAACCTATGGACTTAAAGAAAAAAGAAATATGTCACCGGTTCTTGATGTCGTAGTATATCGTGGAACTTATGCAGATCTTGAAGAGGCATTCGGTGACGACTGGGATGCATATGTAGACCATTATTTTACATACGGAATTAAAGAAGGCAGATATAACGGAACAGGCTTTGACGCTCAGTATTATTTGAATTCTTATGCAGATTTGAAGGCTGCATTTGGCGATGACCTTGTGGCAGCCACAAAGCATTATATCGAATATGGTTACAATGAGGGGAGAACAGAAATTAAGGCTCCGGCACAAGCACAGGCACCGGCTACAATAATCACATATGTATACGATGCCAATGGCAAAATTATAAAAGCTATTTTTCCAGATGGCACTTGGGAAGCATATGAATATGATGCCAACGGAAAGCGTACAAAAATGACTAATTCATATGGTGATTCATATGAATATGATGCCAATGGCAAAATTATAAAAGCTAGTTTTCCAGAGGGTGATTCATATGAATTTGATGCCAATGGCAAAATTATAAAAGCTATTTTTCCAGATGGCACTTGGCAAGGATATGAATATGATGCCAACGGAAACTGGATAAAATCAACATATTCAGATGGCACTTGGAGCGCATATGAATATGATGCCAACGGAAACCAGATAAAAGCAACATATTCAGATGGCACTTGGACCGCATATGAATATGATGCCAACGGAAACGAGATAAAAAGAATATTTTCAGATGGCACTTGGGAAGCATATGAATACGATGCCAACGGAAACGAGATAAAAGTTATTTTGCCAGATGGCACTTGGATCGCATATGAATATGATGCCAACGGAAACCGGTACAAAGAGTATTATTATGCTACATCAGGAAAGATAGCGGGCGTGGTGGAAGATATATATGATGCGAATGGTACTTGGCAGGGAATGATAAAAACCGAATATTACAATTATGAAGCAAATCAAGTTTCCGGAATTATAAAATGGGATAATACAGGTGTTATAACATCTGATATCGAATACAATGAAGACGGAACTGTCAAAGAAGTACATAAGTAAATAAAATTTTATGTGTTTTTATTAGAATAATGCGATAAAAGAATCAGGGGACTTTTCTGGCCAATTGGCTAAAAAAGTCCCCTGATTTTGTATTAAGTCCTAAAAAAGGGACATATAATCCTGTATAGTCTAATCAAAGTAAAGAAACAGGGCTTTGAAATGGAGGACTATTATGAGAACTTTAAGAACATTAAATAAAAGAAATTATACACTGAAAATTGTGACATTTTTTGTATTGGCAGTACTTATTTTATGGAGCATATGCAATATTAAGGTTAATGCCACGGAAAAAGCGGACAATGACAAAACGGAGTATCAGTTACAGGAAGCGCAGCTTAAGAGTGAAATAAAAGCTTGTCTTGAAGAGATGGGGTATTACAACAGTGGTATTACTATGACGAAAGTAATGGATAAAGACGGTGGCAGGGAATATACAGTTTTAGTACATCATCAGGATTTAGATACAGATGATTTAGAGAAAGTAGATGGGATATATGGCATTCTAAACCAAATTCAAATGCCGGGTGAAAATATTACTGTTAATTACACGATTTTCTAGGCTGATTTTACTAAAAATTGGTGTGATATTTTACGATGACAATAATAAGGAAATTTAGTATAATTTGATTCAGAAGTAATTTATTGTGAGGTTTAAAATATGAGAAATATTCCAAAGGAAGGCGAGATTTATCGTCATTTTAAAGGAAATGAATATCAGATTGTTGCGGTAGCAGAACATTCAGAAGACTCTAGTCAGATGGTTGTATACAAGGCACTTTATGATGAAGGCAAATGTTATGTAAGACCACTTGATATGTTTATGGAAGAAGTAGACAGGGAAAAATATTCTGACGCTACGCAAAAATATCGATTTGAAAAGGTTGAATATCAGGTATCACCGAAGGTGATGGAATATTTAGAAGCGGATACTTATAAAGAAAAGTTGGATATTGTATTGCGACTGCGAGATAACATTACAGAAGATATGATTTATACAATGGCTATGGCACACGACATCAGTCTGTGTGAAGGAGATATTACAAAGAAGTACGACAGCTTATGTTCCGCACTTCAGATTTTAGCCAGATATGACGGTCAGAGATTGAGGTAATTATGAAATACGAATACATCGTAGAAGGGCGTTTTATTGAACGCCCCAATCGTTTTATTGCCTATGTGGATATTGGCGGGAAACGAGAAAAAGTGCATGTAAAAAATACAGGCCGGTGCAGAGAATTATTACAAGACGATGCACAGGTCTTTTTGTCATATTCGGATAATGAATCCCGTTCCACTGCCTATGATTTGGTTGCAGTGAAAAAAGGGGATAGAATGGTCAATATGGATTCGCAGGCGCCAAACGTAGCGGTAAAAGAATGGCTTCGTGTGGGTGAAAAGCACCCGGTTTTGGGTGAGATTACATTAGTAAAACCGGAGACTACCTATCAGAATTCCCGTTTTGATTTTTACGTGGAATGCGGTGATAGGAAGGTTTTTATTGAAGTGAAGGGGGTAACGCTGGAAAATGATGGCGAAGTCCGTTTCCCTGATGCACCTTCAGAGCGGGCCGTAAAACACGTGGAAGAACTGGTAAAAGCCCAAGAAGATGGTTATGAAGTGTATGTGTTGTTCGTGATACAGATGAAGAATGTTAAATACTTTATGCCAAATGATAAAACAGATCCTAAGTTTGCAAAGGCGCTTTGGGAAGCCAGAAAAAAGGGCGTAAAGGTTTTGGCATATGATTGTGTGGTGACCGAGGATTGCATGAAAATCGACGAACCGGTTCCGGTGTATTTGGCGGATACGGACCGAATGGTAGAACCACTTCTTAAATGGTTTAAAGATAGTGCCAGAGTGTTGCCTTGGCGACAAAATCCGACGGCATATAATGTGTGGATTTCTGAAATTATGCTCCAGCAGACAAGAGTAGAGGCAGTAAAACCCTATTATGATAGATTTATGAAGCTTTTTCCGGATGTTTATGCGCTTGCAAATGCAGAGGATGAAGTGCTGTTAAAGGTATGGGAAGGACTTGGTTATTATAATCGTGTCAGAAACTTAAAAAAAGCGGCTATAGAGATATGTGAAACATATGGCGGAAAAATGCCTGATTCTTATGAGAAAATTATTGGACTTTCGGGAATCGGAAGTTATACGGCGGGAGCGGTTTTGTCTATTTCCTATAACAGGAAAGTTCCGGCTGTGGATGGCAATGTTTTGCGCGTGCTTTCACGTATCCGAGGCGATTACAGGGATGTATTGGATGCCAAAGTAAAAAAGGATATTGAGGAGGATGTGCGTTCCTTTATGCCACAGGAAGCCTCGGCATTTAACCAGGCGATGATGGAGCTTGGCGCTATGGTTTGTGTACCAAACGGTGTGCCAAAATGTGAAGTTTGTCCTGTTGCAAAATTTTGTTATGCAAAAGCACATTGCTGTAGTAGCGAACTGCCTGTGAAAGCTCCGAAGAAAAAGCGTGTGATTGAAAAGAAAACAGTACTGATTATTCAGGATGGTAGTAAGACAGTACTTAAAAAAAGACCAAACGAAGGACTTCTTGCGGGAATGTATGAGTTTCCGATGTTGGAAGGAGAAAAGTCAAGGGATGAAGTACTGGAATATTTGAAAGGCGAAGGCTTTGGGATGCTCCGCATAAAGAAAGCTCCTGACGGAAAGCATATCTTTTCCCACAAGGAATGGCATATGAAAGGTTATGTCATTAAAGTAGATGAGCTGGAGCCGTTTTCCGGTAAAGAGGATTTCCTGTTCGTGGAAACCAAGGAAGCCCAGGAGAAATATCCGCTTCCGTCAGCCTTTAAGGTATATACCAAATATTTGTCCATTAAGACGGGAAAGGAAAACTTTGCAGAGTAAGTAATTTGGTTCCGAATGACTGATGAAGTAAGGTATTAATAAAAATATAAAACGAAAGAATCTACGTGCCTCAGGTAACGAAAGCCGTAGATTCTTTTGGTTTATATTTGATTATTATGGCTTACGGAAGTCTTGTTGCAGATACAGACGGTGGTAATGGGTTTAAAATGTTGATTATCTGTTTTCTGCAAGATAATTCAATATCATCCGACTGAACAGACACTTCGCCGTCGGTGTGTACCCAAAGAGGTACTTCTGTTTTAATGCGCACATTCTTAGCTTTATAAATATTGACGCCTTTGATGCCTACATGGTTGCCTTTAAAAGTGCGTGGTAAAATAGTGAGCGCTTTCAAGGTACTGATGTCACCTCCGGCACAAATGTCAAAATAGCCGTCACGATAATCGGCACCAGGACAAAACATCATTCCGCCGCCCTGATAACTGTGTACCATAATTGCCATAAGCCAGAGTCTTTTAATATAGATTGGAGGTTTGTCATCCAAATATAATTTACAGCCTGATTTGGTAGCTGTAAATAACTGTTTCAAGGCAATAGTGCCATAAGTTAATTTACCAAGACCGATACGATTGAATAAATTTTTGGTTTTGGATGCAAGTGCTTCTTCACAAATGGCAGCATCAAAACCGATACCGCAGCTAACCGTAAAGTAGCGCGTATTTTTTATGTGTTTATTGTGAAGACGGCTACGTTCCTTGTTCATGGAATTGTAGGTTAAAACACCCATATCAATCGGAACAGGTTTTTTTGCCTTAAGTAGTTGTTTTAAAATTTCCAGAGGTTCGCCCGTAATTTTCAAATCTCTTGCTAAATCGTTGCTGGAGCCTGTTGGAATGTAGCCGATATATGTATGCTGAAAATCAGCAACGCCCTGTAACACTTCATTCATCGTTCCGTCCCCGCCGAGAACTACCAATTTAATATAATTTTCGGAAAAATCGGAAGTTAGTTCACTGACAATATCTACTATTTTACCGGGAGCATCAGAAATGTGTGCCTTATAGGGCACTTTCTTTTTTTTGAGATAAGGTTTTATTTCGTTCCATAATTTTTGGCCGCGACCTGAACGGGACACAGGATTAATAATAAAATGATACATAAAAAAGTCTCCTCTTTTGTACTAAATTTTATTTTATCAAGGTTTATTCCATTCGTAAAGAGTGCAAAAAGTTATAATTCCGAGGAGGATTTAATCTTTTTAATCCATTCGCTGCTTTGAAGACGGATAACACACCAGATAGCTTTCAGCACCTGATCAATTTTCAAGAAAAAGTTTAGCATACTTTTTTATATGTGGTCAATTGTCCAAAAGAACGTATAAACAAAGAGAAAATAAAATGGGTTGTAAAATCTTTGAAAAATGTGATATAATCGGCTCAAGTTTTATTTAGGAGGAAGTCGATTATGTATTCATTAGATGAAGTAAGAAAAGTTGACAGTGAAATTGCAGACGCGATTGTGGACGAACAGAACAGACAGAATAGCCACATTGAGCTGATAGCATCTGAAAACTGGGTAAGCAAAGCTGTTATGGCAGCTATGGGTAGCCCATTAACAAACAAATATGCAGAAGGTTATCCTGCAAAAAGATATTATGGTGGATGCCAGTGTGTAGACGTAGTAGAGAATCTTGCAATTGAAAGAGCAAAAGAACTTTTTGGTTGTGATTATGCAAATGTACAGCCACATTCAGGCGCGCAGGCAAACCTTGCAGTTCAGTTCGCTATCTGTGAACCGGGCGATACAATTATGGGTATGAATTTGGCTCACGGTGGACATTTAACACACGGAAGCCCTGTAAATATTTCAGGTAAATATTTCAACATCGTTCCTTACGGTGTAAATGACGAAGGCTTCATCGATTATGAAGAATTAGAAAGAATTGCTATGGAGACAAAACCGAAAATGATTATTGCCGGTGCGTCTGCTTATGCAAGAAAAATAGAGTTTGCCCGTTTTAGAGAAGTTGCAGACAAAGTTGGTGCAGTGCTTATGGTAGATATGGCTCACATTGCAGGTCTTGTGGCAGCAGGTGAACACGAAAGTCCAATCCCATACGCTGATGTAGTTACTACAACAACACATAAAACACTTCGTGGACCAAGAGGCGGTCTTATCCTTTGCAATCAGGAAGCTGCTGACAAATACAACTTTAACAAAGCAGTATTCCCTGGCATTCAGGGTGGTCCTTTAATGCACGTAATCGCAGCAAAAGCAGTGTGTTTCAAAGAAGCATTAAGTGATGATTTCAAAGCATACCAGAAAGGTATCGTTGAAAATGCACAGGCTCTTTGTAAAGGTCTTATGGACAGAGGCGTTAAGATCGTTTCAGGTGGTACAGACAACCACTTAATGTTAGTAGATTTAACAAACTTCGACTTAACAGGTAAAGAAGTTGAAAAATTACTTGATATGGCTCATATCACAGCAAACAAAAACACAATTCCAAACGATCCGAAATCTCCATTCGTTACAAGCGGTATCCGTCTTGGTACACCGGCTGTAACAAGCAGAGGTATGAACACAGAAGATATGGACAAGATTGCAGAAGCAATTGCCCTTGTTATCAAAGGCGGTGAAGCAGCAGTTCCACAGGCTCGTGCAATCGTTCAGGAATTAACAGATAAATATCCGTTAATCTAATAAAACATAAATATATTACATAGTAAGTATAAAAGAGCGGCTCTTATGTAAAAAATATACAAAAGAGTCGTTCTTTTTCTATGCATTCTAGTAAAAAAGAGGGTTGTATTCGTAAAGGGGTTATGTTACAATATCTTTCGGTGACAGACACGTGTCTTTTAAGGAAAGACACTTACATACAAATGTATTTCTGTGAAAGACAATATAGTAAATTCAGGAAATGCAGATGTATCCCATAAGAGAATATGAGGAGTAAATATGGGAGAAACAAAGTATTTTGTAGTAAACAAAAAAGCTGTTCCGGAAGTCCTCTTAAAAGTGGTAGAGGCAAAACGATTATTGGAAACGGGAAAAGTAGCTACGGTTCAGGAAGCCACGGATATGGTGGGAATCAGCAGGAGTTCTTTTTACAAATATAAGGACGATATTTTCCAGTTTCATGACAACGCGGAAGGAACAACCATTACATTGACATTTCAAATGGATGATGAACCGGGGCTTTTGTCGGATGTTCTCAAAATTGTGGCTGATTTCGGAGCTAACATTCTGACCATTCACCAAAGTATTCCGATTAACGGAATTGCATCACTAAGCATAAGTGTACAGGTTTTATCAACTACAAAAAATGTGTCGCAGATGATTGAAGCAATGGAAGACCAGAAGGGTGTCCATTACGTAAAAATAATAGCTAAGGAGTAAAAAATAATGATTAATGTAGCAGTTTTAGGATACGGTACGGTAGGTAGCGGTGTTGTTGAAGTATTGGAAAACAACAAAGAAGAAATTACAAAAAAAGCAGGAGAAGAATTAAACGTTAAATATATTTTGGATTTAAGAGATTTTCCGGGTGACCCATATGAAGATAAAGTAGTACATGACTACAACGTGATTTTAAATGACCCGGAAGTTACTATTATTTGTGAAACAATGGGTGGGGTAAATCCGGCTTACGATTTCTCAAAAAATGCATTATTGAAAGGTAAGAGCGTTTGTACATCCAACAAGGAATTGGTTGCAAACCACGGTCCTGAGCTCATCAAGCTTGCAAAAGAAAACAAATGTAACTATTTGTTTGAAGCAAGTGTTGGTGGCGGTATTCCGATTATCAGACCACTCAACTATTCTTTGACAGCTGAAAAAATTGAAGCGATTATCGGTATCTTAAACGGTACTACAAACTATATTTTGACAAAAATGGACAAAGAAGGTGCTTCTTTTGAAGATGTATTAAAAGAGGCACAGGAAAAAGGCTATGCGGAAAGAAATCCGGAAGCTGACGTGGAAGGCTATGATGCCTGCCGTAAAATTGCAATTCTTTCTTCTTTGATGACAGGAAAACATGTAGATTATAAAGATATTTACACAGAAGGTATCACAAAGATTTCTACAAGAGATTTTGCTTATGCAAAGGCTATGAAACGTTCTATTAAATTGCTTGCTACGGGAAAAGAAGTTGATGGTAAATATGTAGCTATGGTTGCACCATTTATGATTCCTACAAGTCATCCACTTTACTGTGTAAGCGATGTATTTAACGCTGTTTATGTAACAGGAAATATGTTAGGCGATTCTATGTACTACGGTCGCGGCGCAGGTAAACTTCCTACAGCCAGCGCAGTAGTTTCAGATATTGTTGACTGTGCAAGACACGTAGGCAAGACAATTATGTGCTTCTGGGACGAAGAAAAAGTAGAACTGGAAAGTACAGATGAAATTATGCAGGTATTCTTTGTACGTGTAGATAACAGCAAGACAAACAAAGAAGAAATTGAAAAAGTGTTTGGAAAAGTTTCCTTTGTTGAAATTGCTGAATATAATGATGAAATCGCATTTGTTACAGAAGCTATGAAGGAAAAAGAATTCAAAGCAGCGGCTGAAAAATGCGAAGGCGTTTTATCGAGAATTCGTGTGATGTAATCACATTTTAAGGAGTGTTTTAACGATGAAATATATTGTTGTTTTAGGTGATGGTATGGCAGATTTGCCAATTGAAGAATTGGGAGGAAAAACTCCTCTTGCGTATGCCAAAACCGAAACTATGGATGCCTTAAGTAAAAAGGCAGAAATCGGATTAGTACATACCATTCCTGACGGAATGAAACCGGGTTCAGACACTGCCAACCTTTCCGTGCTTGGCTACGACCCGAAGATATATTACAGCGGACGTTCGCCGCTTGAAGCTTTAAGCATCGGTGTTCCGATGAAGGATACGGATATTGCCATCAGATGTAACATTGTAACCATTTCAGAAGAGGATGTTCCATTTGAAGAAAAGACTATTATTGACCACAGTTCCGGTGAAATTTCTACAGAAGACTGCGCAGTTTTATTAAAGGCAGTTATGGACGAACTGGCAAATGAAACTTATCAGTTTTATGTAGGTACAAGTTACAGACATTGTCTTATCTGGGATAAAGGAGAAGTGGTGGAATTGACACCGCCTCACGATGTTCTGGGGAGAGTGATTAAAGAATATCTTCCTGCAGACAAGGCACTGTATGAAATGATGAAAAAAAGCTATGATATACTGGTAAACCACCCAATTAATGTGGAACGTAAGAAACAGGGCTTGAATCCTGCCAACTGTTGTTGGTTCTGGGGCGCAGGTACAAAACCGATGTTGTCTTCTTTTGAAGAAAAAACAGGCAAAAAAGGTATGATGGTATCAGCTGTCGACCTTTTGAAAGGTATTGCAGTAGGTGCCGGAATGGGTGTGGCAGACGTTGAGGGCGCAAATGGCGGTCTTCATACGAATTATGCCGGAAAAGTGGATGCTGCAATAAAGGCACTCACAGAAGAGGATTATGATTTTGCATATATCCATATAGAAGCTCCGGACGAAATGGGTCATCAGGGCAGTGTGGAAAGAAAAGTAACAGCGATTGAATATCTGGATGAAAAGGTGATTAAACCAACAGTAGAATATATGAATGCAAAAGGCGTGGATTTCAGAATGCTTGTGTTGCCGGATCATCCTACACCGATTTGTGTCAGAACACATACATCTGACAGTGTGCCATATATGCTTTATGACAGTACCAATCTTTTGGATAAGTCTTGGAATTACAATGAAGACGAAGCAAAGATGAGTGGTAATTTTGTCGCGAAAGGCCACGAATTAATTGATTATTTATTTTCAAAATAGATATATGAGGAGTTATTATGAGAAAAGTTGTTAAATTTGGCGGTAGTTCCCTTGCCAGTGCAGAGCAGTTTCAAAAAGTAGGGAATATTATCAGAGCGGACAAAACAAGAAAATTTGTTGTTCCGTCAGCGCCGGGAAAAAGAGATTCCAAAGACACAAAAGTAACAGATATGTTATATGGATGCTATGACCTGGCTGAAAACGGTAAAAAATTTGATGCAGAATTAGAAGCAATCAAAGCACGTTATCAGGAAATTATCGATGGACTTAAATTAGATTTGTCTTTAGAAGATGAATTCAAGAAAATCGCAGAAAATTTCAAAAATAAAGCCGGAAAAGATTATGCCGCATCAAGAGGTGAATATTTAAACGGTATTATTATGGCAAAATACTTAGGCTTCACATTTGTTGATGCTGCAGAAGTGATTGTGTTTGACGATAACGGAAATTTTGCTTCAGAAGAAACCAACGAACTTTTAAAGAAACGTTTTGAAAATTGCGAAAGTGCAGTTGTACCGGGATTCTATGGTGCATACAGAGACGGAAGAGTAAAAACCTTCTCACGTGGCGGTTCCGATATTACAGGCTCTATTGTTGCAAGAGCAATTATGGCAAATGTATATGAAAACTGGACAGATGTTTCGGGCTTCTTGATTGCAGATCCACGTATTATTGACAGTCCTGCTGCAATTGAAACTATCACATACAGAGAATTACGAGAATTGGCATATATGGGCGCAGGCGTTCTTCATGAAGATGCAATTTTCCCTGTTAGACGTGAAGGTATTCCGATTAATATCCGTAATACAAACAGACCGGAAGATAACGGTACATGGATTGTAGAAAGTACATGTCAGAAATCAAAATATGTTATTACAGGTATCGCAGGTAAGAGAGGCTTCTGTTCTGTTAATATCGAAAAAGATATGATGAACTCTGAAATCGGATTTGGCAGAAAAGTGTTACAGGCCTTTGAAGATAACGGAATTTCTTTTGAACACGTTCCATCAGGTATCGATACTATGACGGTATTTGTTCATCAGGACGAATTTATGCCTAGAGAACAGAACGTTGTAGCGGAAATTCACAGACTGGCAAATCCGGACAGTATCGAAATCGAATCAGATTTGTCTTTGATTGCGGTAGTTGGTCGTGGCATGAAATCTACAAGAGGTACTGCCGGAAGAATTTTCTCGGCGCTGGCACATGCTAACGTAAACGTTAAAATGATTGACCAGGGTTCCAGCGAGTTGAATATTATCATCGGTGTAGCTGACAATGATTTTGAAACAGCTATCAAGGCGATTTATGATATCTTTGTAGTAACAAAACTTTAATTTCGGGGTTTTTGTAGGCGGAGATTAGGTTCTTCGCCTATATTTTTATATTAAATTGACAGACAATTCAATACAAAAGCAAAAAAAAGACAAAAAATATAAAAATATTTTCAAAAAAGTATTGACAAATCAGAATAAGTACATTAAGATACATATATAAACAATTTACATAGATTATTCCTAACGTAATTAGTCCTACAAATGAAGTAATGGAACGCTAATCAAAATTAAAATATAAAGTTTCATCTAAAAAAGAAAACAAAAAATATTAAAAAAGAAAGATGAAATATTAATAAAGATTAGGTCATTACAGTACAATCAGTACAAAATATGAAAGGAAAAATTGCAGAAGAGAAAACAGGAGGTATGGGCCCTTGGAAAGTACAGTAGGGTAGCGGGTGTTGATCGTAAAGAAGATTAACACCCGCTTTTTTGTTGCGCTATGGTAAAAATAGTCAAAGAAATTCGTAAATATATGTGGAAAAATCGCGATAAATAGTATATATTAAGAATGTTGTGAATAGTGATACATATTACGGAGGATAGAATGGATACAAACGAAATTCAGGAAGTTCAGGATGCGAATCGTGAAAAAAGAAGAAGAAGACGCCAAAGAAACCGTTTAGTGGCAATTATGGCCGTAGTAATTATGGTGGCCCTGGTGGCTCTTATCGGTGTTTTTATATACATGAAAATTGATGAAATGCAGCAGGAAAGCAAGCATCAGGATGATGTGACAGAAATCTTGGAGCAGTTGAAAGAGGATGAAACAGAGGTGCCGGTTATTTCAGAACCTGATGTTGAGGTGGTTGTACCGGAAGTGGACCCGCTTGAAGAAGTGTTAAAAGCACAGATTGCTGAAATGACAGTGGAGGATAAGGTGGCAGGGCTTTTCTTTGTTACGCCGGAGTCCATTACAGGTGTTGGAACTGCTATTAAAGCAGGAGATGGAACAAAAACAGCATTAGAAGAATTTAAAGTGGGAGGTATCATCTACTTTAAGAAGAATATTCAAAGTGCGGACCAGATAAAAGAAATGATAGTGAGTACACAAAGCTATTCAGAAACAAGACTTTTCTTTGGTGTAAATGAAGAAGGCGGGGATGTGAGCAGTGTATCGGCAAAACTGGATGTTGCGGATGTAGAAACAGCTGAAACACTGGGACAGAACGATGTAACAGATGCTACATACGAAACAGGAAAAACTATCGGAACCTATTTAAAAGAGTTAGGATTTAATGTGAATTTTGCACCGGTTGCGGATGTAAAAACAGATGCGGAAAATAAATTGCTTAGTGACAGAAGCTTTGGTAGCGATGCTACAAAGGTTGCCTCTCACGTTGGTGCAATGGTAAAAGGTTTGGAAGAAGCGGGCGTGAGTGCCGGAGTAAAAGCGTTCCCGGGAATCGGTAGTGCCAATAAGGACCCGGAAGATGGACTTGCTATTACAGAAAGAACTTTGTCTGAAATGCAGAGTGCTGAATTTTTAGGCTTCCAGTCTGCTATTGAGGAAAATGCGGACTTCATTATGGTTAGTAATGTAGCCGCACCACAACTCGTAGGTGGTGAATATATACCTTGTAGTTTGTCTAAGAATATTGTAAAAAGTATATTGAGAGAACAGCTTGGATATGAAGGTATCATTATTACTGCCCCACTTAATGAAGTTGCGGTAACAGATTACTATACATCCAGCGATGCGGCCATTATGGCAATCCAGGCAGGGGCGGATATGATTTTGATGCCTGCTAACTTCGAAGAAGCTTATTATGGCTTACTGGCAGAGGTTCTTGAAGGCAATATTTCAGAAGAAAGAATTGATGAATCATTGCTTCGAATTTACAAAGTAAAGTATGCTGATATGGTTGTTGAATAATTTTTTGAAAAAAATTAAAAAAGTTATTGACAAGACGGCACAACCTATATATAATAATCCTTGGTCGCTGTGATAAACGGCTTCCAAGAAATGCGCGAGTGGCTCAGCGGTGGAGCACCTCCTTGCCAAGGAGGGGGTCGCGGGTTCGATCCCCGTCTCGCGCTCTGAACAAAAAGCGATATCCGAATGGGTATCGCTTTTTTTGCGTGGTGAGGAACTATTTCCCGACTGCTTGAATTGTAATAATCAATTGGTTGGGGAGACGAAAGGAATGTTACCGATTTGGTGAAAGAAAAGTATCAATCGGTCGGAAAGAATGGACGAACATTACCGACTTGATACTTGGAAAGTATCTTGTGGTCGGAAGGAATGAACGAATGCCTCCGACGTAATGCCAAGAAATATTATTTGGTCGGGAGAATTTGGAAAATATACCCGACTGATTATAGAACAAGGAATGATTAGTCGGGAAAAGCTGCATAAGTAGTCCGACCAAAGTAGGGTTTTTGCGAAGTAAGTCGGAAAAAGACAACAAATGACACCCTAAAACACCGACTAAACCAATACTATTTAAAGCAGAGTCGGACAATGGAAAAAGCGTTATGCGAAAATGAACGTATAGAATTAAAAAGTATACTATTACTAAAAATAAAATTTTATAAACAAACATATTGCAATGCTGTAAGAAATATGTATAATAGTGTATGTGTACAAAAAGTTTAGCGTGATAAAACATTAAAGCGAAAGAGCATAGGAGGTGCAAGGTGGATATTGGTAAAAAAATAAAGGAGCTAAGGCTACAGAATGATTTGACACTGGAAGATCTTGCATCCAGAAGTGAATTGACAAAAGGTTTTTTGTCGCAGCTTGAGAGAAACTTAACGAGTCCGAGTATTTCCACACTGGAGGACATACTGGAGGCTTTGGGAACGAATCTTTCGGAATTTTTTCATGAGGATACGGAAGAGCAGATAGTTTTTTCAACAAAAGATTTTTTTGTGGATACAAAGGATGAGTATCAGATTGAATGGATTATTCCCAATGCCCAGAAAAATGAGATGGAACCCATTTTATTGACACTGAAGCCTTACGGAACAAGTCATGAGATGGCATCCCATCAGGGAGAAGAGTTTGGATATGTGCTAAAGGGTAATGTGACTTTGGTGCGGGATAATAAAAAATATAAGTTGAAGGCAACGGATACTTTTTATATGAACGGTAAAAAGAGTCATTATTTATATAATCATACAAATAGTGAGGCACTTATTTTGTGGGTGACCACACCGCCGATGTTTTAAAGGAGACTAACAAATGGAAAAGAAAAAATTAATTGAGTTTAGAGATATTGTCAAAAACTTTGACGGACAGATTGTACTGAAAGGTGTAAATTTGGATATTTATGAAAAGGAATTCGTGACCTTACTTGGTCCGAGTGGCTGTGGTAAAACAACACTTCTTAGAATTCTTGGCGGATTTTTGGATGCGGACGAAGGTAGTGTAATATTCGATGGCGAAGAAATCAGCAAGAAACCGCCATACGAAAGAGAATTGAATACGGTATTTCAGAAATATGCGCTTTTTCCACACCTTAGCGTATATGAAAATATTGCATTTGGATTGAAAATCAAGAAAATGAGTAAGGACGTTATTGACCAGAAGGTTATGAAAATGTTAAAACTCATTGGACTGGAAGGTTATGAAAATAAAAATACAACTCTTCTTTCAGGTGGTCAGCAGCAGAGAGTTGCCATTGCAAGAGCTTTGGTAAACGAACCGAAGGTGCTTTTGTTGGATGAACCGCTTGCTGCGCTCGATTTAAAACTTCGTAAGGAAATGCAGTACGAATTAAAGAGAATTCAGCAGGAAGTAGGAATTACCTTTATTTTTGTTACACATGACCAGGAAGAAGCTTTAACTATGTCAGATAAGATTGTGGTTATGAAAAATGGCGAAATCCAACAGGTGGGTACACCGGAAGAAATTTACAATGAGCCTGCAAACAGTTATGTTGCAAACTTTATTGGAGAAAGTAATATCATTCCGGGGACAATGCTGGAAGATTATAAAGTTCAGTTTGATGACAAGACATTTGAATGTGTGGACTTTGGTTTTAAAAAGGATGAAAAGGTCGATGTAGTAATCAGACCTGAAGATATTGATATCGTTGCGGTAGAAGACGGTAAAATGACGGGCGAGGTTTTAAGTACGCTCTTTAAAGGGGTACATTATGAAATTATCGTGGAAACCGTACCGGGAACTATGGTTACCGTGAACATGCATGTAAAACGTAATCAGGATGTAACCAGTGAAGACGGTAAGGAAAAAATCAGTGCCAACGACTTCTATGTGGATATTGAAGATGTACAGAAGCTGGATGATAAAGAAATTATCGCTCTTTCCAATGCCCAGGCATGGAACCCGGAAACAGACGAATATACATCCATTGCAAAGGTGGAATATGATATTCAGGAGGAACTGGGCACGTACCCGGTAACTTTCTACACAGCAGGTGGAATGAGTATCGAAAGAAAGATTTTTGTAGTTAACCAGTCCTTTGTTAAAAATGAAAAAGCAAACGAAGCAATTATGGCATTTAACTTCTTTAAAACAGTAGATGAAATTAAAGAATCAAATGCGCTTGATACAGATATTAAAACCTGGGCAAATGCGCAGGGATGGAAACTCAGTGACGAAAATCAAAGCGTGGATATCAGTGTAGATTATGACTTTGATCCGCAGGATGTAAAGGAAGGTGTATATAAGGTGACCTTCTGGACAACAGGCCGTGAATTCAAGATTCATACTACGGATTATTCGGAAGTGGGAGCTCAGGTAGGACTGACCTTCTTCCCGGAAGATATTCATGTTATGTCAAAGGTGGTATACGAATAATGAAGAAATTTTCACAATTGGCGATTCCGTATATTGTATGGGCAGCGATGATGCTTGTTTTGCCAATGGCGTTAATTGCGCTATATTCTTTTATGAAACAGGGCAATGAAATTATCTCGTTTTCCTTTACATTGGAACATTATAAAAAGTTTTTTACAGACCCGGATTTCCTTTTGATTTTATGGAGATCTTTGTTGATTGCAATAAAGACAACGCTCATTTGTCTGGCAATTGGTTATCCGGCAGCGTATTTTATTTCGCGCTGTTCGGAAAAAGTACAGAATATATTGGTGCTTTGTATTACGCTGCCTACATGGATTAACGCGCTGGTAAGAACCTATGCGTGGATTGGTCTTTTGAGCGAAGGCGGAATTGTGCAGACAATCCTCGGTTTTTTTGGTTTGAAAGAGGTGGAAATTCTGTACACAGAAGCAGCGGTTTTGATTGGTATGGTATACAATTTCCTGCCGTTTATGATTTTACAGATTAATACATCTTTGTGTAAGATGGATTATTCTTTAATGGAGGCAAGTGCGGATTTGGGTGCTAACGGGGCCCAGACATTCAGAAGGGTGATTCTTCCGTTGTCGCTTCCGGGAGTTATTAACGGTATTACACTCGTATTTTTACCGGCAGTCAGTTCCTTCTTTATTCCCAAACTGCTCGGCGGCGGACAGTACTTCTTAGTTGGTAACCTGATTGAGAACCAGTTTATTACCGTAGGCGAGTGGAACTTTGGTAGTGCTATTTCAATGATTATGGCAATTATTATGATGCTTATGATGATGGCGGTTCGTAATATTGAAAAGAAAAATCAGGGTGGAAAGGAGGAAGATTAATCAGTATGAAGAAAGAAAAAAATGGCTTTGGAAAAGTACTGATGATTTTGCTCGTAGTATTTTTCTATGCCCCGATTTTGTATATGATTATTTTTTCCTTCAATGAAGGAAAGTCACTGACCACCTTTACGGGCTTTTCGCTCCGCTGGTATCAGCATATGCTGGAGTCCAGGGATATGATGGAAGCCTTGTATACAACCTTTAGTGTGGCGCTTCTTGCGACACTGATTTCCACAGTTGCCGGAACAATCGCAGCTATTGGTATCAGTAAATCCAAGAAGGTTGTGCGTGATGTGATAGAGCAGGTAAACAATCTGCCGATGATGAATCCTGAAATTGTAACGGCTATCGGCTTTATGCTTTTGTTTATCACATTCAGGGTGGAAAAAGGATATGCAACCATGTTGTTAGCGCATATTGCATTCTGTATTCCGTATGTTATGTTGTCGGTTATGCCTAAGGTGCGTTCTTTGGACCCGAATCTTGCCAATGCGGCTATGGACCTTGGAGCTACACCAATGCAGGCTTTAATAAAGGTTATTGTTCCGCAGATTACGCCGGGTATTATTTCCGGTGCGCTTATCGCTTTTACGATGTCGGTAGATGATTTTATTATTTCGTATTTTGTTACGGGACAGGGTGTTAAAAACTTGAGTATTGTCGTTTATACGATGAGTAAGCGAATCAACCCTAGTATCAATGCGATTTCTACGCTTGTAGTTGTGATTATTACGGTGGCTTTACTTGCAATCAATCTTCTGCCGGTATTTGTTTCGAAACAACAGAAGAAAGGCAAAAAGAGCAGATGGCTTGTTGCGGCTCCAATTGCGATTGTGGCCATTTTGGTGCTTATGCTTGGTTTTATGAGAAAAGGAATTGATAACGGTTCCCTTCCTTATGAAGGACAGACACTGCGAATTTATAACTGCGGGGAATATATCAGTGAAGATTTACTTTCCGCCTTTGAGGAAGAAACCGGTGCGAGAGTGGTTCTTGAATTATTTGATTCCAATGAACAGATGTATATTAAGATAGCTAACGGTGAATCCTATGATTTATTGATTCCAAGTGATTATATGATTCAGAGGCTGATTGAGGAAAAACTGGTACAACCGCTTGATCAGGATTTGCTTTATTGTATGGATTTACTTGTGGATGATGTGAAGAATTTGCCATATGATCCCGGTAATGTATATTCGGTTCCATATTTCTGGGGCTCTGTAGGTATTGTGTATGATACTACTAAAGTGACTGAAGAAGAACTGGATGAAAAAGGCTTTGCGATTTTCTTGGATGAAAAATACAAAGGAGACATCTATTTGTATGATTCGGAAAGAGACTCCTTTATGATGGCGCTTAAGAATCTGGGATATTCCATGAATACGGAAAATGAAGATGAACTCAACGAGGCGTATGAATGGCTGAAAACCTGTGTAGAGACAATGGAACCTGAAATTGTTACGGATGAAATCATTGATAATATGGCACAGGGAAGAAAAGCGATGGGGCTTATCTATTCCGGGGATGCGGCGTATGTAATGAGTGAAAATGAAGATATGGGCTATTATATGCCAAATGAAGGAACCAACCTTTGGTGTGATGCTATGGTTATTCCTTCCAATGCAAAAAATATTGAACTTGCCCATGTGTTTATGAATTATGTAAGCTCTTATGATGCAGCTTATGAGAATTCCGATTATGTAGGATATACTTCGCCAAATAGTGAGGTTATAGAAACACTGTCAGGGGAAGGCGGAACTTATGAAGGAATCAATGCCTATATTCCAAGAAGCGGTCATGAAAAAGATGAGAATTTTTACTTTAACGAAGATACGCGTAAAGTAATCAGTAATCTATGGAGTAAAGTGAAGATCGTGGCCAGCAATGCCAATTAGAATATGAGGTTTTAGGAGAAGGATTTTTCGAAATTCTTCTCCTTTTTGGTAAAATGGATTCATTGCACTTGATAATTGCTTGTGATATAGTAAAATAAGTGAGGAAGGTGCGTATGAGCGGGTTTTGCGGTTTTTTAGGAAAAACAGATAGAATAGCTATAGAAGATATGATAACTGCTTTGGATAAAGACTGCGGACATGCACCTGTTTGTTTTAGTGACGGATATATTCATTTTGGATTTATGCCTTATTTGTTGGCGGAAAATAAGCAAATCGGACACAATGCCAATTTCACCATATGGGCTATGATAGATTGCGGTTATCCTTCAAAGGAATTTGATGCAGTTTATTTTATAGAGCAGTATGAGAAACAAGGGATTTCTTTTGTGAAAGAACTGGAGGGAACATTTTCCGCTGTTTTGTGGGATGGTATGAAGCATAGACTGTATTTTTTCAGGGACAGATATGGTGCTAAGCCTCTGTTCTATGCAAAGACACCGGAGGGACTTGTCTTTGCTTCGGAAATTGCCGCGATATTGCAGTGTGACAAATTTGAAAGAATGATAAATAGAACTGCTATATATCAATATATGTCCTTTCAGAGTGTATATGCACCGAATACGGTGTTTGAGGAGCTGTACCATGTATCGCCAGGATGTTATGGGGTGTTTGCAGACGGAAGATTTGAAGAAATCGAATATGCAAAAGTTCCTTTTGACAGGCAATCGGACGATGGATTTGATGAAGCAGCGGAAAAAATACGGGAATTGCTTGGTAAGTCGGTTGGAAGATGTACCGGCGAAGAAAATACAGGTATTTTTTTAAGCGGAGGTCTGGACTCTTCTTTGATAGCTGCATTGGCAGGGGAAGGAAGATTACAACATTCTTTTTGCTTAAAACCTGTTACGGGAAAGGGAAGTGTGCATCAAAAAGAGGAGGATGTATACTTTTCCGACTATCTTGCAAGCAAGTATGGTTTGAAGCATCACGTGTGGGAAATGACTCCACAGGATTTTGTCGGAAGTGTGGATGAAATTATCGGAAGCTTTTCGCAACCTTTTTCGAGTACTGTTTCCACTTATTTTTTGGCAAAGCATACAGCCGGAATCTGTAAGAGGATTTTGACAGGTGACGGAGCAGATGAACTTTTTGGAAGTTATGGGCATCATAGTGCTATGATGGCACTGGAAAAATATGCTTTGTTAAAACAACAGGATGAAAATATCATAGGTAAAGAAGATGAATTGGTACCATATGATAAAAATATTCCTTTTTTAGATAGTTTGTATCAGTATGGCGGTGAGGATGATACGCTTTGGCATTATCGCCTTTTACAAATGGGAGACAACGAAAAGAGCATTTTCTTGAATAGAGATATGTTCGGAGAATTTATAGAGAAGCAAACTACTCTTTGGGAGTGTGTACGCCAAGATAAAGAGCTGAAGAGCAAGGGTGCTTTGAACAGGAGTCTGGAAAGAGATTTCAGGCATTTGTTACCGGGACACACGATGCTTTATCAGGATACGCTTTCGAGAAAATTCGGTATAAATGTAGCGACGCCGTTTTTAGATAATGAATTGACGGATTATGTGGTGACCTTGCCACAGGAATATAAAATAAATAAAGGGATAACGAAAGCCGTTTTAAGACAAGCCGGCCGGAAAATATTGCCGGGAGAAATCATAGACAGGCGTAAAGAACCGTTTTCGCTACCGATTACGGAGTGGCTGAAAACGGACTTAAAAGAATTTTTAACGGATATTTTATGCGAAGAGTCGGTAAAAAAGTATGGATTACTGAATGCGGGTTGTGTGCAGTACGCGCTGAATGAGTTTTACAAATATCCAAATACAAAAGAGTATTACGGCCAAATGCTGTGGACGATGGCGATGCTTCAGAAATGGGCAATGCTTTATATGTAAGGAGAAAAGTATGGGAACAGACAAAATTACAGGATTGTATTACTATGATGATTTTAAAGAACAGTCACAGAAGCTGTTGAAGCGACTGGATTTTAATTGTCTGATTGTAACAATGAACATTGTTAATTTTAAGTACATAAACGAGCATTATGGATATGAAGTGGGTGATGAACTTTTGAGAAAGGTTGCAAACGACTTCTATCAAAGCAGCGACCGTTACGCAATCGGATGCAGAATTCATTCGGATAGATTTGCGTTTCTTGGAAGAGCGGAATCAGTTAATCCCGACGTTTTAAAAGTGGAGTTGGAGAAGGAACTAAAAACGTTTGCACAAAAAACGGCCGAAGAAATGAGAATCGTGGATTTACGTATTAATATGGGGGCCTATGCTATTGAAAACAATTTAGAAAGTGTTTCTGAAAGTCTTGATAAAGCGGAGGCTGCCAGAAAAAAGAATTTGGAAGAGTATCAGCAATGGGTAACTATTTATGATAAGGCTATGCAAAGCGAGGCGGCTCAAAAAAGAGAAGTTATCTATGCTTTCCAGAATGCAATCCGTACAAAACATATTAAGGTGCAAGTGCAACCGGTTAAAAATGTTATGGAAAACAGATGGGAAGAAATTGAGGTTTTGGCCAGACTCATTGATAATGAAGGAAATATGATTTCCCCGGCTTCTTTTATACAGTATTTGGATAAAACCGGAATGATTAGTGAACTGGACTGCGTTGTTTTGGAAAAGAGCTGCCAGCTTTTGAAAAAGTGGCAGGACGACGGAAAGAAGGTATTTCCGATTAACATTAATATCGCCGAGGTTGATTTGAAGGAAGATAGTATATATAATCGTATGCGCGATATTGTCAATAAATATGGTATTGATAAGAGACTCATTGGTCTGGAAATTAAAGAAAGTGTATTCCGTGAAAATGGGGAAATTGTAAGAGAACGAATCAATGAACTCCGTAGCGAAGGATACAGGGTTTGTATGGACGACTTTGGTTCGGGTTATACGTCCATTACGGAGCTTGCGACATTGTCGGTGGATATGATTAAGTTTTCCATATCGTTTGTGCACAATTGCATTGCTTCCAAAAAAGGTACAACTATGCTAAAGGGAATGATTGCAATTTTCCAGAAAATAGACATTCCATGTATTTGTAAGGGTGTTGAAAATATGTTGCAGGAACGTCTGCTTCGTGAATGCGGATGTAAAATGGCACAGGGAGATGTTTTAGAGCCTGCCATGGACGTGGAAAAATTTGAAAAAAGATTTATATATGTGGACTAATAGTCAGGGCACTTGTTTATAACTTAAGCAAGTGCCTTTTTGTGTTATAGGAAATTCCTATAACGTAAAAAAGATGCTCCGCAGGATGCGCATTGCGCAATCTTTTTTTTGATTTATGTGTAACAAATATTGACAAAGAATGTCAAAATGTGTTACAGTAGCAATGGAGGTTTTTATGGTGGTAGAGATGTTGAAAAAGCAGTATCGGCCATGTGAGCCTATTGTTTTAAGTGATATGAAGTGGCTGAAACTTAATCCCGGAGCACTCAGACAGGCGTTCAAGAGGATGTCGGACAAAGGGATAGTGAAGCGGTATATGAATGGCGTTTATTATTTTCCCGATAAAGGCAAGATGCCCAGCATCGAAGATGTTTTGTCGGGAATGTATATAGGAAATCGGAAGAAGACTTTCGGATATTACGCAGGATGTGCTTTCGGAAGACGTCTGGGCGTGACAAAGAGAGTAGATAATCATCCCATTATTGTTACCAATAAGGAGAATTCCAGAGGACGTTATAGGACGGTAGCGGTCCGAAAGGTATATTTGAGAAAGCCATATACGGATATTACGAAAGACAATGTGGAGATCGTGGCGGTTTTGGATTTTATAAGAGAGTGGGATATGTATTCGGATTTAGGAGAAGAGGAAACGTTTTCCTATGTAAGAGATTTTTTGAAGAAGCAAGGCATACATAAGAAAGAACTGTTAGATGTTGCAGTATATTTCCCGAGCAGGGTTTCGGCTATGCTCGTAAAACATAAATTGGTGTAAGCTTTAGGAGGTTATATGTTCGGTAAGAAGAAATGGCAGAAAGAGATTCCTGTTTGCGAAGTGAGAGGCCAGAGAGCTTATGATAATCTGGTAAGAGCATTTGCAAATCAGGATATTTACTTTCATATAAAAGAAAACAAAGCAACATGGCTTGAAAAGAAACTGTTTTCGCTTAGGGATTACAGCACCGTGTTTGTATGCGAAAGACAGGGGATGATGGCGAGAGAACTACTTAGAAGAAGCCGCATCAGAGGGGTGAAATTAGTATCATAAAATATATACATTTCTTGGATTTCGTGATATAATATTCACGCAAAATATGAAACACAAACGAAATCACAAGAGGTGTTGTTATGCAGATATATGATTATAGCAGTTATTTGTCGCTTGGCGGAATTGATACAAATTCATATTATGATAATCAGGATATTAATGATTTATCCAAAATAGATGAGGCAGAGCAGTTTAATAGTGTGCTTCAGGACTATATAAATAAGGATTATCAGGCGGAACTTGAACAGAAGGCAATAGAGGTTCAATCTACAGAAGAAAAGGAAAACAATTCCAGTTATTTGAGCGATTTGTCAGAAAGTATGTTAAGTACAAGTAGCGGACGAAAAGTAATTGCTTCCATGATTGAGAATCAGATTATGGGCATTGTAACAGGTAACGTGGACGAAGAGCAGAATGAGACTTTACAGTCATTACTGCTTGGACAGGAAGCAACAAACACCGTCAGCAGTTTGGAACAGACATTAATGTCACTTAGTTCCATTGAAACGCAGACGGATAAAGAATAAGAGAATGAGGTAGCAACATGAAAATTAAGATTTCATCAGACAGTACATGTGATTTGAACAAAGAGTATATTGAGCAGCATAATGTGGGAATTATGCCGCTTGTTGTTGTAAAAGATGGCGAAAGCTATAGAGACGGTGTTGATATTACTCCGGATGTGATTTTTGCCCATGTAAATGGTGGTGGTGCACTTTGCAGTACATCTGCAGCCAATGTAAATGATTATATGGAACTGTTTGAAGAATATAAGAAAGAATATGATGCAGTAATTCATATCAACATCGGTTCGGGCTTTTCAAGCAGTCATCAGAATGCACGCATTGCGGCAGAAGGTTTTGAAAATGTATATGTAGTGGATTCTATGAATTTATCGACAGGACACGGTCTGGTGGTTGTAGAAGCGGTGAAGATGGCAGAAGTAGGTATGGCTCCTGAAAAAATATATGAAGCTTTAAACGATTTGGCACCACGTGTGGAAGCAAGTTTTGTTTTAGACAGACTTGATTATATGGTAAAAGGCGGAAGGTGTTCCGCTGTAGCGGCTCTTGGAGCCTCACTATTACAGTTAAAGCCATGTATTGAAGTTGTAGACGGCAAGATGGGTGTTTGTAAAAAATACAGAGGGTCTTATGAAAAGGCACTTGGTAACTATGTAAAAGACCGTCTTATGAATCGAGATGATATTGATACAGACCGTATTTTTGTTACTCATACGGAAACTCCGCAGGAAGTAGTGGATTCGGTTAAGAAAACAGTAAATGAGTACAAGGATTTTGGTATTGTGGAAGAAACAGTTGCAGGATGTACAGTGTCTTGCCACTGCGGACCAAATACATTGGGTGTTTTGTTTATCAGAAAATAAATATGAGGAAAAGTAGATATGGATACAAACTTTTTATGTAATTTGTGTCCGAGAGAATGCAACGTAGACAGGGGGCTTGGCAAAACAGGTTTTTGCAAAGTCCCTAATCATATTAAAGTGGCTCGTGCCGCGCTTCATTTCTGGGAAGAACCCTGTATATCGGGAGAAGAAGGAAGCGGCACGGTGTTTTTCTCTGGATGCAATTTGCGTTGTGTGTATTGTCAAAATAGGAAAATAGCAGAAGGCGTCTACGGAAAAGAAATTACGGTGGACAGACTGGCTGCTATTTTTTTGGAATTGCAACAAAAGGGGGCAAACAATATTAATCTGGTGACGCCGTCCCACTATGTTTTGGAGATTGTGAAAGCCTTGGAACTAGCGAAGGGGCAGGGATTGAAAATACCTGTTGTGTACAATTCAAGTGCCTATGAAAAGGTGGAAACACTGAAATTGTTGGAGGGCTATATTGACGTATATTTGCCCGATTTTAAATATATGGATGTCACACTTAGCCTTAAATATTCCTATGCGGAAGATTATAGCGTGGTGGCAAAAAAGGCGATAGCCGAGATGGTAAGGCAGGTTGGAATTCCGGGGGTTGATGATAGAGGAATGATTACAAGAGGTGTGATTGCGAGACATCTTGTTTTACCGGGATATACTGATGATTCCAAAAAGATTATAAAGTATTTGTATGATACGTACCAAAATGATATATTTATTAGTATTCTGAGCCAGTTTACACCGCTTGAGGGTCTTAAGGAATATCCGGAAATTAACCGTAAACTGACAACGAAAGAATATGATGAGGTAGTAGACTTTGCCATAGAACTTGGAGTGGAGAATGGATTTATCCAGGAGGGAGATGTGGCTAAGGAAAGTTTTATTCCGGATTTTGACGGACAGGGAGTTTTATGAATATGACACAAGTAGTTGAGAAATTTAAGTCATACCAAAGATTGTCAGCAGGAACTTTAAAGTTAATTGCGATTGTGACAATGCTTATTGATCATTTTGCCGCAGGGGTATATGCCGAGCTTTACAGCAAGGGCTATTTTTTGCAGTGGAGTATGTCGGAGTACGCGGCTGACATTTATTACATTTGCCGCAATATTGGAAGGTTTGCCTTTCCTGTGTTTTGCTTTTTACTTGTAGAAGGTTTTTTTTACACAAAAAGCCGGCTGAAATATTTGCGAAATTTATTGATTTTTGCACTTGTCTCGGAGGTGCCTTTTGATTTACTATTGGAAGAAAAAATCGGGTTTGCGGGACAGAACGTATTTTTCACATTGGCGATTGCTTTTGGGGTAATCTGGGGTATTACAAAGGTGAAGGAAAAGTTTGCCGCTGAGCCGACGGTATCATTCTTTTTGCAGGGGACGGCCATCGTGGCAGGATGTCTTTTGGCATATGGACTTAGGACGGATTATTCCTATTATGGAATCGTATTGGTTGTGATTTTTTACTATTATAGAAAAAATCGTATTTTGGCGTGTCTTGTGGGATATATATGGTTTACGTTTGAACCATGGTGTTTCCCGGCATTTATAGCACTGCTTTTTTATAGCGGAAAGCGTGGAATTAGCTTAAAATATTTCTTTTATGCTTTCTATCCGGCGCATTTACTGTTATTATATGTTTTGAGGGCTTTATTGATAGGGAATTAGAAAAGAGGAAAAGACGATGAAATTATCAGAATTAATGGACAAAAGAATACCGACGTTGTCATTTGAGGTGTTTCCGCCAAAGACAACCGACGGGTATGAATCTGTGGAAAAGGCGACAGAAGAAATTGCAAAGCTGAAGCCGGATTTTATGAGTGTAACTTATGGCGCAGGCGGAAGTACCAGTGATTTTACGGTATCCATTGCATCGGATATTCAAAATAATATGGGTGTGGATACTTTGGCACATTTGACTTGTGTAAAGGCCAGCAAGAAAAATATATATGATATTCTCGATAAACTGAAAGCAAACAATATTGAGAATATTATGGCACTTCGTGGGGATATCCCGGAGGGCTTTGACAGAAAGGCTATGGATTATCAATATGCCAGTGAAATGATTAAAGACATTAAGGCATATGGCGATTTTTGTATCGGTGGTGCGTGTTATCCGGAAGGGCATTTGGAATCTGCCAATATGGAAGAGGATATCGCACATCTTAAATTGAAAGTGGAAGCAGGCTGTGAGTTTTTAACCACACAGATGTTTTTTGATAATAATATTTTATACAGCTATTTATATAAAATCAGAGAAAGAGGCATTACAGTGCCTATCGTAGCGGGAATTATGCCGGTTACAAATGCAAAGCAGATTGTCAGAAGCTGTAAATTGTCAGGCACATATCTTCCGCAGAGATTCAAAGCGATTGTGGACAGATTTGGTGATAATCCGAAAGCGATGAAGGAAGCAGGAATTGCATATGCAACAGACCAGATTATTGACTTACTTGCAAATGGCGTGAACAACATTCATGTTTATTCTATGAACAAACCGGAAGTTGCAGCGGCAATTCAGAACAACTTAAAGGAAATTATGTCTTATCAGAGGTAAAAAAGTGCAGACTGTTTTTACATACGAGCCCGAGATGAGGGCTCTTTCCATTCATAAATCAGAAATATACAGATATTTGGGATATACAGCCAATGCAGGTGTTCCGGAAAACGTAACGGCTATGGTGGACGAAATTCTGGAAAATGTGTTATCAGGCAGTAGACCGCTGGTGTGCTATAAGCGATTTGACTTGGGATTTTGTGATGGCATTGATTTTGGTTTCCTGAAGGTAAAAAGCAAGGACCTTCTGGCGAATCTAAAAGGGTGCTCTGAAGCGGTTATTTTCGCGGCAACTATTGGGATTTATACGGATAGGCAGATTCAGAAGGAAACCATTTTATCGCCAGCAAGAGCCTGTATCTATCAGGCAGTCGGGGCTACTGTAATAGAGGCTGTGTGTGATGATTTTAACAGATGGCTGGGATTGGAAGAAGAACACAAGGGAAACAGCCTAAATCCGAGATTCAGCCCGGGATATGGGGATGTGCCGCTGGAAATCCAAAAGGACATTCACAGAGAACTGAATTGTGCCAAAATGGCGGGAATAACTTTGACAGATTCCATACTGATGGTGCCGGAAAAGTCGGTTACTGCAATTATTGGAATTAGGAAAAAATAGGAGGAACTATGACACTTCTTGAAAAAATAAAACAGGGTTTTGTGTTTTTTGATGGCGGATACGGAACCATTTTACAGGCAAAAGGACTTAAGGCGGGAGAACTGCCTGAAACTTATAATGTTTTACATCCTGAGATGATTACGGATATTCACTATGAATATTTAATGGCGGGAAGTCAGATTTTGAAGACCAATACCTTTGGTTGTAATGCGCTTAAGTTTTCAGATGACGGAGAATTTGCGCTGGAAAAATTGGTGTGCGCGGCAGTGGAAAATGCCCGAAAAGCGATTGAAAAGGCAGGAAAAGTACAGGGAGAGGATGCCTATATTGCATTGGATTTAGGTCCCACCGGAAAACTGTTGGAGCCACTTGGAGATTTGCCGTTTGAAAAGGCGGTAGAATTGTATGCCCAGGTTGTTAAAATCGGTGTGAAATGTGGGGTAGACTGTGTGCTTATCGAAACCATGAATGACGGTTACGAAGCCAAGGCAGCAGTGCTCGGTGTAAAAGAAAACTGTGATTTGCCGGTATTTGTTACAACCGTTTATGATGAAAACGGAAAGTCTTTAACAGGCAGCGGACCGAAAAATATGGTGGCACTTTTGGAAGGACTTGGGGTAGATGCCCTTGGTTTGAATTGTAGCTTGGGGCCTAAAAAGATGCTTCCGATTGTACAGGAAATTTGTGAAAATGCATCCATTCCTGTGATTGCCAATCCGAATGCGGGACTTCCTAAGGTAGTGGATGGAAAAACCGTGTTTGAAGTGGATGCGGATGAATTCGCAGGGGAAATGACAGGACTTGTAAAGGCAGGGGCCAGAGTTCTTGGTGGATGTTGCGGAACGACTCCTGCCCATATCGGTGCAATGATTGCGGCAGTTTCCGGTATGGAACCAAACGCTATTACAGAAAAAAGTCATACGGTTATTTCATCGTACTCAAAAGTCGTTGCTTTTGAAGAAAAACCGATTTTGATTGGGGAAAGAATCAATCCTACGGGAAAGAGTAAGTTTAAGCAGGCATTAAGAGACCACGATATCGAATATATTCTGAGGGAAGGTTTTGCACAGGAAGAAAAGAAAGTGCATGTTCTGGATGTAAATCTGGGACTGCCTGAAATTGATGAAGCAGCGATGCTGAAAGAGGTAGTGGTCAAACTTCAAAGTGTGATTGACCTGCCACTTCAGATTGATACATCCGACCCGGTGGCTTTAGAAGGTGCACTCCGTATATATAATGGTAAGCCGCTGATTAACTCCGTAAATGGAAAAGAAGAAAGTATGGAAAGTGTTTTTCCGCTTGTAAAAAAATATGGTGGTGTTGTGGTGGCACTTACTTTGGATGAAAGCGGAATTCCGGAAACTGTGGAAGGACGACTTGCCATCGCAGAGAAAATATACAACAGAGCGGCCGAGTACGGTATTTCTAAGAAAGACATTATTGTGGATGTTTTAACCATGTCTATCAGTACGGATGGACAGGCGGCGAATACGACTTTAGAGGCTGTCGCGGGTATAAAAGAGAAGTTTGGCGGAAAAACCATTTTAGGTGTTTCCAACGTGTCCTTCGGACTTCCAAACAGAGACTACATTAATGCAACCTTTTTTGCCAATGCTATGGAAAGAGGCCTCAGTGCGGCCATTATGAATCCAAATTCTGTAGATATGTTAAAGGCCTATTATGCATTTTGTGCGTTGAAGGGCTACGATGACAGATGTGTGGATTATGTAGAGTTTGCCACAGTGGATGCACCAAAGATGATACCGGCAGCGGCCGGTGCCACGGCTGTGACAGGTACTGTGGGTGTCAGTGTGGCAGAGGGAATGGATAGTCCGCTTATGCAGGCCATTGTAAAAGGTATGAAAGAGGCAGCGGTAACGGCTACAAAACAGGCACTTATCGGCGGAGCAGAGGCTTTTGATATTATTCAGAAAGAAATTATACCGGCTCTGGATGTTGTGGGAAAAGGCTTTGAAAAGAAAACAATATTCCTGCCACAGCTACTTATGAGTGCGGAAGCGGCTACGGCGGCTTTTGATGTGATAAAGAACTCTATGAGTGTTAGTGGGTCTGAACGCAACGCGAAAGGCAAGATTGTACTGGCTACCGTGAAAGGAGATATTCACGATATCGGTAAAAACATTGTTAAGGTGCTCCTTGAGAACTACGGCTATGATGTGATTGACCTTGGAAAGGATGTTCCAAAGGAATACGTGGTAGAGGCTGTCTTAAAGAACGAGGCGACCTTAGTCGGTTTAAGTGCCTTGATGACCACAACCGTTCCAAGCATGGAAGAAACCATAGTGGAACTTCGAAAAGAGGCCCCTGATTGTAAGGTAATTGTAGGCGGTGCTGTTTTGACACAGGAATATGCGGATATGATAAAGGCAGACGCCTATTGTAAGGATGCAATGGAGGCAGTAAGATACGCAGAAAGTTATTTTGCATAAATTTTGTGCTTTAACGTACTAAAATTATATGCAATAAAAATATTGATTTCTTGTGTATTATGGTATACAATTTTTTTGATAAAAAGTTAATTATTTATTTTTATAAACGAGGGAGGACATAGTTATGTCATATGTTGATGAAGTCTACGCTATGGTCGTAGAGAAAAACCCAGCTCAGCCGGAATTTCATCAGGCTGTAAAAGAAGTATTAGAATCATTACGTGTAGTAATTGAAGCTAACGAAGAAGCATACAAAAAAGATGCATTACTTGAAAGAATTGTAACACCGGAAAGACAGCTTTTATTCAGAGTACCTTGGGTAGATGATAAGGGCCAGGTTCAGGTAAACAATGGTTACCGTGTACAATATAACAGTGCAATCGGACCTTACAAGGGTGGTATCAGATTACATCCTTCAGTAAACATCGGTATTATCAAATTCTTAGGTTTTGAACAGATTTTCAAAAACTCTTTGACAGGCCTTCCAATCGGTGGTGGTAAAGG
>CAZMND010000003.1:0-70338 GCA_964567585.1 uncultured Lachnospiraceae bacterium | reverse complement strand
CCTTATGAAGGGGCAAAAGAAATGTTGTTGGTTGATGATGTTGATAACAAAGATTTTTTGTCAGGACTTTTTAATGCTATGTATGATGAACTTCCAACAGCAAAGAAATAAACCACATTTGAATTTGAGGAGATAAAATACTATGAGTAAATATAACTCTTTATGGGAATATAAAAAAGAACTTACGGATTACGGCTATCAAGTTGGGAAAATATCTATGAAAGAACAGACAGTGACTTTCGAAAAACAATGACATAGAAAAAACGAAAGAATGGATTTTATTTGAACTTGGACAAATCGAAAAGCAAGATTGGTATAGATTTGCTGTTGTATTAAAAAACACAGACGAGTTAATTGGGACAGCACTTATTTGTTATAAAAAAGAAGTCGAAAATTGGGAAATTGCTGTGTTTGCACACAGCTCTTTTTTTTGATGTGTTTCCGCTCCGCGGCTGACCAGACTGCGAAACTGGCAAAGATGAATGAATGGTTATGAGTGTGACAGCGAGATGAAGTGCAAAGCACTTTCGAGTGGGACGTTCGTGCTATAAGTACAATAAATAACTCCACAAACTAAGGCACATTTATTGACGAATAGTTACGGGAAGTTTAAACTGTAAAATATAGAAAATAATAGTTACAAGTGTTTTTTATGAGGTTTAGTAATGGAAACAAAAAGAGAGAATGAAAGTAAAATAATTATAATATTCAAGAGGATTTTTTTATTCTTTGTATTGGCTATATGTGTATATTTTGTTTGGGGACAAGTGGTTTTGTCAAATGAACAGGAGATAGGTAATGGGGAATACAGGACCTTGTCTGATGGCTGGGTTTGGGTAAAAGAAGATGGAACCAGAGAAGAAATTGAACTTCCTGGAAAATATCCGGTACATAGGAATGATCTTCTTGTAATTGAAAATGTACTTCCTAATGATGTGCAGGATAATATATTTCTTTGTTTACGCAGTTCAAAGCAGGAGACGAAGATATACATTGATGGAAAACTTCGTCAGGAATATACGACAGAAGATACCCGGTTATTTGGTAAAGTCAGTGCGGTTGCATGGGTGTTTGTTAAGTTGACAGAGGAGGATGCCGGAAAAAACATCAGAATGGAGTTGCAGACAGATTCTTCTTATACCGGTACCTTATATGACATACATTATGGCGACCGATGGGAAATCTGGACACAATTCTTTAAAGAAGATGGCGTTGAACTTGTTATGGGTTTACTAATGCTTGTTTTGGGAATTTTAAGTGTAGTTATCGGCAGTATATTGAAAATTATTTACAAGAAAAATATCGAAATGGAATATCTTGCATGGGCGGTATTTTTGACTGCGATTTGGGTTCTATCTAATTCTGTATTTCGTCAGATACTTTTCCCTAGTGTGTCTGTAATAAGCGATATGGGATTTTTTATGCTGATGCTTATTCCTGTACCGTTTATGTTGTATTTGAACAGTATTCAAAGAGAAAGATATAATACTTTGTATGCTTGGATGGTTGGGTTAAATCTTGCGGACATTGTTGTTTGTAGCGTTTTACATATAAGTAATGTGATAGATTTTTCCGATACAAATAAAATTATGTGTATCATCGCAGGTATGTCCATTGTACTGATTGTAATTACTTTAATACGAGATGTTTTTACGGGGAAAATCAGAGAGTACAAGTTGGGTGCGCTTGGTATATTGGTAATCTGTGTAACAGGTGTGATTGAAATCATTATTTATTTTGTGTGGACGAATCATTTTAATGGTTCTGTTCTGGCCGCCGGTTTGCTCTTAATGCTAATTATTTCATTTGTAAATACGATAAATAATATTTTGAAAATGGAAAAAGAAAAGCAGGAGGCGTTGATTTCCAATGAAACAAAAGGCAAATTCCTCGCCAATATGTCTCACGAAATCCGTACACCAATTAATGCGGTCCTCGGTATGGACGCTATGATTTTACGTGAATGTAAAGATGAGGGCATACGTGAGTACGCGCTAAATATTCAAAATGCAGGCCAGACACTTTTGTCATTGGTTAATGATATTCTGGATTTTTCAAAAATTGAATCCGGAAAAATGGAAATTATACCGGTGGAATATGATTTCAGCAGTATGATTCATGATGTAGTCAATATGATTATGATGCGCGCCCAGGATAAGGGGCTTAAAATGAATTTATCCGTAGACAGTTCCTTGCCGTATAAGGTGTATGGTGACGAAGTGCGAATCAGGCAGATTTTAACGAATCTTTTGACCAATGCTGTGAAATATACAAAAGAGGGCAGTATGGGGCTTAAGGTTAGCGGGAAAAAAGATGGTGACGACATCCTTTTGCATTTTGTAGTAGAAGACACGGGTATCGGAATTAAGCCTGAGGATATTCAGAAATTGTTTGCGCGTTTTGAACGTATTGAAGAAGAGAGAAACCGTAACATTGAAGGTACGGGACTTGGAATGAGCATTACCATGCAACTTTTAAAACTTATGGATAGTGAGTTGCAGGTGGAAAGCGAATATGGTGTGGGTTCGCAATTTTCTTTTAAAATCAGACAGAGAATCGTGTGTAATGAACCAATCGGGGATTTGGAGAAGCGTATTAAAAGCCAGCCTATACAGTATACATACGATGCTGCCTTTGTTGCGCCGAATGCGCATATTCTGGTGGTAGACGATAATGCTATTAACCGCAAGGTGTTTAGGAATTTGCTGAAGCAGACCCTGGTACAGGTGGATGAAGCTGAGAATGGCATAGAATGTCTGGAATTGGTTAAGCAAAACAGATATGATCTCATTTTTATGGATCATATGATGCCGGTGATGGATGGTGTGGAGACGCTTCATAATATGAAGAAAATGCAGGAATATCCTTGTAAGGATACTTCGGTAATTGCACTGACAGCCAATGCTATTCAGGGTGCTAAAGAAATGTATTTAAGCGAAGGTTTTAATGCGTTCTTATCGAAACCGATACAGCCGGATAAATTGGAAAAAATGATTAGAGACTGGTTACCACAGGAACTTCTTGTGAGCGGAGAACTAAAGGAAGAAACGGTTACCGATGAGTGTGTTTCAGATGAGGCTACAGCCGAGGAAAAAGACGAGAATGATTTACCGGCAATCGAAGGTGTAGACTGGCAAAGCGCGTTGTCACATCTGCCGGATAAAGAACTACTATTGGAAACTATCTACGATTTTTATTCCACTATGAACGGGGAAGCAGACTTTTTGCAGAACTGCTATGATAATCTTGAAACAGATGATGGAATGCTGGATAGTTATCGCATTAAGGTACATGCTATGAAAAGTTCAGCAGCGCTTATTGGTATTGCGGGCTTAAGTGAAAAAGCAAAGCAACTTGAAATGGCGGCAAAAGACGGTGACAAAGATTACATCGTTACGAACACGGAAGAATTTCTGAAGGAATGGCGTAGCTATAAAGACAAGCTTTCCGTTTGTATAAAGGAAGAGGAAAAAGAAGAAATCAGGGATATGTCCGTGATTACAGACAAGCTGGACAGTTTGAAAGAAGCAATGGATTTTATGGATATTGATATGGCGGATGAGATTATGAAAGCAATTCGTGCATATGAATATTCGGAAGAAATCAGTGTGAAGGTAGAAAGTCTTGGTTCGGCAGTGGTAAATCTGGATGTGGATACTGTGAATGAGTTGGTTGATGGAATTAAGAAGCTGTTGTAGGAGGATTACAAATGATAACAATATCATTGGATGAACAGGGCGTTTTTGAAAATAATACGGATGGTTCCGGCGACATTATTATGATTGCCGGAATTGTATATGATGATAAAGATGATGCGGATGATGCAAAACGTGAGAGAAGCAGAATCAGAAATTATTTTGAGGAAGTATGTAACGCAAAGGGTGCTACATATCCACAGGCATTACACTGGGGACATGGTCAGAATAATAAAGTACGATTTGTAAAAGAGGAATATTCCAGAACATTGGGTGAATTTTTACAGAATGCAAAGTATAAAGGTAATCCTGTGATATCTGATGACGGAATAGACCGAGTAGGTGTCTATTACGTTTATGCTTTAGTGAAAAGCCGTAAAGGAAAGCCTGAATTTATAAAGGCGGATGTAAGTAATTTAATTAATGAAAATAATGCATCAAATCTTTATATGCATATGGTGGAAGATACTGTGGCCAGATTGCTTTTCTATAATCTGGAATTCAAAGACCGGAAGGAAGTTTCCCTGGATTTGGCTACGCGTGTGTATGTAGGTGACGTGGGAGAAGATGTATCAGCACATGCAGACATTGGTTATACCACACGTACTGCAGGTAATGGAGAAATTGTATACCTGACCAATAAGGATGTATTTAGAACTGCATTGGAGAGGGATATGTTGTTTGAGGAAAAAGCGAGCGATATTAATGTAAAATCTTTAATGGCACGCTCTATCAACTATGATAATGCGAATGCGGGACATGAATTTTTATATATGGCAGATGCGGTTTGTACCTACCTTGGATTTGAAAATGAGTATGGAACGAACAAGCAATATTTGAAAAAAGTGTGGGATAGAATGGAGAAATTGACCGAAGATAAAAGGCTTCTTTTCTCCTATGATATTGTGGATACAGATTATGCGAAGGGCTGGAGAAGTGTTTCGAGTGGCGACATATACAATGCGCTTTGTTTTGCCTATGATGCTTTTACGGCTGCAAGCGAAGCAGCAGGGTTCTACAAAGAAATATGGGAAAAGGTATTGTTTGAAAGAATTATTAATACAATAAATCTTTCGGATATCATGGATGCAATCAGAAAACTTACGCAGTACACGACAACAAATAATATAAACCAGCAGAAATTGTTGTATCTTTTTAAAAGTTTGGAAACTATAGTTGAGCAGAGTGGTTTATGTAATAATCGAACCAAGGCATTTTTGTATGATTTATATGATGCGGGAGTTGCGGCGTATAACCATGTGGGTGAACCGATAAAAGCAGAAGAATGTGCCGAAAAGTGCAGACAGTACCAACAATTTATTAGTATTGATAGAAAACTCATAAACCGAAATAAAATTGCAGTTAGTATGTGTGATTCTTTTAGATATAAAGAAGCAGAGCAGTTAATTTTGCCGAGCTATGAATACTATAAAAAAACTTTTGAATTGCAGAAAAAAATACTAGGCGAAGAGGCAAGGTATAACAGTAGGGAATATGCAATTGTATGTAGCCAGTTGGGGCAGATTTACAGTTATATGCAGGATGTCAGGGCGGAAGAATTGTTCCATAAGTCATTAAGTCTGATGGAAAAGGAAAGTGCAGATTATTATATTACCACATCCTATATGTTGCACTATTATTTGCAAACAAAGGAAAAAGAAAAATACGAAAAGTATGCTAAGGAATATTTCGGCGGATACGATGATTTAGAGGAACAGTTAAGTTATCTTGTAAAAGCCGGCTCAGAACCGCATAATCCGAAAATGGCCTTGAAGTTTGCAATGTTTGTATATGTCAAAGGAATTGCAACGTTTTATTCGGATGAATTGTCACAGAGCCTTGTTTTAAAACTTGCGGATATTAAAAAAACAATCGAGCAAATCAGTTCCGATGGTTTAAAACTAATTAATGGTCATCCGTGGGAAATCATTTACAAATATTTATCGATTATTGCCTTTAAAAATGAGCAGTTTGAGGAGGCGTACACATATCAGCAAAAAGTAAAAGATTTTTCGGATGAAAAAGGACCGGTAATCGATTTGATTTTATTGTTGGGGAATATTGAAATTACGCAGGTCAGAAGTCCGGAAACAAATTATGCTGCAAAAATACATAAGGCATGCGAAATAATACAACAAGTTAATCCGGATTTTGAAAATATGGATAGGAATTTGGAAGCAATTAATGAGATTGTGACATATACATACCGGTAGGAAAGTGATATTTGTTTAGCCTGTTAGTATATTGACAAATTATTTGTTTAGGATTAGACTAATCACAAATCTAAAAGAAACGGAGGTAAATTAGTATGAAATTTAATAGAACAGAGATTGCAACTTCATATAGTATGATTACCTCGGTTTATTTATCTAAATAGTATATTTGTGCACTATCTTATATATTTTCTATGCGATTAAGCCGTGGCATTTGTGCTACGGCTTTTTTATGTCATAAAAGCATTCAAATAATAAACGAGGTTCATACTTTTTACTGACAAATATATATTAGAAAAATGGAGAGAAAAGTAATGAACAATATCATAATAAGACGAGAACGTAAAGAAGATTATAAAAACACGGAACTAATGACAATGCGCGCGTTTTGGAACATTCATGGTCCGGGATGCAATGAACATTTACTGGTTCATAAGCTGAGGAAATCAGATGCATATTTGCACGAAATAAGCCGGGTAGCCGAAATAGATGGGAAAATTGTGGGTGTGATTATGTACTCGAAGGCTTATGTGTATGATGGTGATACCGGACACGAAGTTATTACCTTCGGACCGCTGGCGGTTGAACCGTTAGCACAGTCCTATGGAATTGGTGGAATGCTCTTAAAAGAGACTATGCGCCTTGCAAAAGAAGCGGGTTATCCGGGAATTTGTATATTTGGGGAGCCGGAATATTATCCGAGATATGGCTTTGTAGATGCTGCAAAATACGGTATTACAGATTGGGAAGGTAATAACTTTGATGCATTCATGGCCTATGAACTTTCGGAAAATGGTTTTGCAGGTATCTGCGGAAAATTCAAGGAAGCGGATATTATTGAGCAGTGTGAGGATGAAACAGAAATTTGGGAATTTACCAAGCAATTTCCATATTATGAACCATTAAAACTCAAATGCCAGTGGCTTCATAAAGAGAAACTGGGACGGATTTGTAACGTACAGAAAAATCAATATACCATACAATTTTGGGAGGCACAAATTCCGGCGAAACTGAAAGGAAGTTTCTATAATGGAAAGCAAAGATTTCCAGTGGTTGGTGATTATGTGACATTTGACTATAATACAAAAGGTGACTCCAGAATTTTGGAAGTTTGTGAACGAAAGAGCATTTTGAAAAGACCATTTCCAAGAGATCACGCAGTGAGAAAAGTGGAAGAGCAGGAAATGGTTGCGAATGTGGACTATGTATTTATTGTAACATCGCTCAATTATGATTTTAGTGTGAATAGAGTATTACGCTATACCACAATGACAAGACAGGGGAATGCAACACCGGTTATTATTCTTACCAAGGCGGATATGTGCGAAAATATCGGGGACTATGTGAAAAAAATTGAAGAAGCGGTACCTAATACAAGTGTACACGCAGTTGCAGCCGTTAATAAAACAGGTATTGACGGGTTGAGTCAATATTTGAAGCCCGGAAAAACAATTGCCTTACTTGGTTCATCAGGGGTAGGAAAATCCACTCTTGTGAATGCTTTGGTCGGTAAAGAAATTATGGTGACCAAGAGTGTAAGGGAAAAGGACTCAAAAGGGCGCCATACAACGACATATAGACAGATGTTTGTACTTGAATCCGGTGTTACGATAATCGATACACCGGGGATGAGAGAACTTGGGATGTCTGAAGTGACGCAAGGGCTGGATGAGACATTTTCAGATATAGTTGACTTGTCTAGTCAGTGCAAATTTCGAAATTGTACCCACAAATCAGAACCGGGATGTGCGGTCAAAGCTGCAATTTTGAGTGGAATCTTATCAGAAGATAGGTTAGAATTATATGAGAGGCTTGGAAAGGAAGGGATGAGATGAAAAAAGTTTTAATTACAGGTGGAAATAAAGGGATCGGACTTGAGACTACAAAACTGTTTTTAGAAGCAGGGTACAAGGTGATTGTGGTTGCCAGGGATTTTGTGGGTTTTCCTCTAAAAGACAACGAGAATGTGGAAATGATACAGTTTGATGTAAGTCATATATCGGAAATTAAAGCATTGGCGCAGAAGGTCGGTTATGTGGATGTGCTTGTGAATAATGCCGGAATTATGTACTCACTTCCGTATAATGAATATCCCGAGGAAAATAAAGAAAGACTTATGAATGTCAATTTATATGCTCCGATTGAGTTTATTACACAGTTTGCGGATGAGATGATTAAGGCAAAATCCGGAAGAATCATTTCACTTGCATCGGTGGCGGGACAAATCGGACATCCGGATATCTGGTACGGAGTTTCCAAAGCCGGTATTATTAACGCTACAAAAAGTTTTGCCAAGTTGTTTGCAAAAGATGGTATCATCATTAACGCAGTTGCGCCGGGACCTACACTAACGGATATGATGGATGTGATTCCGGAAGCCAGAAAGGCTGCAATGAAAGCCAATACTTATACCAATCGGTTTGCAAAGCCGGAGGAAATTGCGGGGACAGTATTCTGGCTTGGAACAGATTCGCCGGAGTATATTAACGGTGTTTGTATCGACTTAAATAATGGTTCTTTCCCAAGATAATTAAAAGAGGTTTTTTCTGTACATTTTGTCTCGGGTATAGTACAATTAGAATAAATTATAGTTTGGTTGAAATAACAATAAAATATTTGAAAGCAGGCCACAAGGAGGAACAAATAATGGATGTAAAAAAGAAAAGTAAGTTACGGAACAAAATTATACTGGGGATGAGCATTGGATTTGTTTTAACTGTCCTATGGATTATTTTTATGTTGAAGCTTGTAGACAAGGATATAATTAATTCTACAATAGCAGCTATATCAATTATAGGTATTCTTTTAATTGTGCTTGTGTCCATTTTTTTAATGATGCGCTTCTTTGTCGGTAAATTTATATCTATATTCGGCGGTATGAAAGATGGTACAGATGTAGCAATGGATTTGGGAATGCAGAAAATGGCAAAGCGTAACGATGAAATTGGTGAGATTGCTCGTTATATGCAGGAGACAATAGAGGCTATTACCAGTGTAGTTACGGGTATTAGAAAGGCTTCAGCAGAACTGGGTGAAGTATCGGATGAATTTGGAAATATTTTTAGTAATATGTCAGTTGCAGTGGAAAATGCAGAAGGCGAGGTTGAAGTTATTGCAGCCAATGCTGTGACACAGGTAGAACAGGTTGCTAAAATGAAAGAAAAGGTTGATGCAATTAGTTCTGCAATTGAAAATATTACTGAAAACGTAGAAAACTTAGCAGATAGTGCGGAACGGATGAAGAACTATGATAAAGCCGTTGAAGATATTTTAGATGAGCTTATGGCAATCAGTCGGAAAAATAGCGAAGCTATTGAAAATGTAAGACAACAGACTGAATTGACGAATCAGTCTGCACAAAAAATCCGCTCTGCAACAGAAATTATTGCAGGTATTTCTTCACAGACCAATTTACTTGCATTGAATGCAAGTATTGAAGCGGCCAGAGCCGGAGAACATGGAAAAGGCTTTGCCGTTGTTGCAGAAGAAATAAGAAAATTAGCTGATCAGTCAAAAGAATCTACAGAGCAGATTGAAAATGTAGTATCAACACTCTTGGATAATTCTAATGTAAGTGTAGAGATTACAAAAGAGGTATCTGAAGCATTCTTAAAACAGAATGAGAAAATCAAGGATACAGAAGAGATATTTGGTTCATTGAATAGCGAAGTTTCTAAGGTAAGTAATGCAATTAGCAAAATAGTTGATGAAATGAATGATTTGAATTTACATAAAGAAGTAATTGAGAACGAAGTGGATTTATTAGCGGAAACTTCAAAACAGAATGCTACCAGTGCAGAGATTACGACTGAAAGTGTAGAAGAATTGATTCAGGTTGTGGATGAGTGTAATAAATCTACTGAGGTGGTAGTAAGCGTTTCAAAGGAATTGATAGGATATATTGAAAAGTTCGGAGAAGATGCAGTAAAAGACGTGGTAAAAGAAAATATTTTGGGCAAATAATTGGCAAGAGAGGTAGTTTTGGCAGGTGATGACAGAACTACCTCAAATTATTATAGGTCATAATTTGCTTACTGATGGCAGATTGCCTAGGTTGTTATCTTCTTTTCCGTCAGGAAGGGCTTTCAAATATTCGGAGTCTTTACGATGAGCCACACCAACGCCTTGGATGTCTCCGTTTTTTGCCATAGCAACTCCTTCTTCTTTTGATACCATTTGACCATCGGAGAGCTGATATCCTGTAATCTTTCCGCCGGATTTTACAAGACCGACAATTTCTTTTGCATCTGCTTTGGGTGTTGGGATTTCATCAAGAGCTGCATAAGCAAGAGTCTTGCCCGCTAAGTTTTTACCTAATGTTTCTTTATCTGTATTCATAAGATTCTCCATTCAACTAAAAGTGTTTGTGGTTATAGTGTTTGGAAAAATAGGATGAATTATTCGTTGTTTTTTATTATAATGTAGAAAAGAATAGTTATTACAAAATGTTTTGCTTTGTGATGTGCGTGATTTGGCAGCAGGTTGTAGTGCGGCAGTTGATAAAGGCCGCATCGGAGAAGCATATAACCTTGCAAGAAACAATGAATTTGATTACTCAAAAGCAAAATTATAGATATAAAAATGTCTCGGCATAGCTGGCGGGGCATTTTATTTATGTGTCCGACGTGATATAATGAAAGTCAAGGTACATAAGTGGCGGAACATATGGGAGGAGTACACAATGGCAATCATCTATGATGAAAAGCAACAAATAATTCATTTGCAAACCCCGAAAACAAGTTATATTATGCATATTTGGCGTGGAAAATATCTTGCCCATGTTTATTGGGGAAAGAAGATAAAAACACCTGATTTGGAGAATGCACTCATCAACAGAATTACGGGTTTTTCTCCGGTGACGGACAATGAAGATTATACATTGGATTTTTTATGCCAGGAGTACCCTACAGGATGTGGTAGCGACTATCGTATGCCGGCTATTTCAGTTTTGTATGAAGATGGAAGCAGAAATGCGCGCCTTTTGTATGAAAGTCATAGAATTTTTAAAGGTAAACCAAAACTACAGGGGTTGCCGGCGACTTATGTAGAAAACGAAGATGAGGCTGATACATTGGAAATCACGCTGAAGGACACACTTAAAGGCTTGAAGGTTGTTCTTTTGTACGCGGTTTATAATGAAATAGATGCCATTACCAGAAGTGTAAAGGTAATCAATGCGGGAAAAGAAAATATTATTTTAGAAAAGGTAGTCAGCGCCAGTGTGGATTTTGAAACTTCCCATTACGACTTTTTGGATTTTCACGGCGGCTGGGGAAAGGAAAGATATTTGGAACGGACGCCTCTCAGACACGGCATACAGGCTATTGACAGTAAAAGAGGTTCATCCAGTCATCAACTCAATCCGTTTTTTGTTCTCGCATCAAAGAATGCCAATGAAGAGTATGGAGATACGTATGGCTTCAATTTTGTATACAGTGGCAATTTCACTGCAGGCGTGGAAGTCGACCAGGTTGATAAATGTAGAGCGTGGATGGGACTCAATGACTATGATTTTTCTTGGAAATTAGAGCCAGGGGATGAGTTCCAGGCGCCGGAAGTGGTCATGGTATATTCCGGGCAGGGATTTGGAGAAATGTCCCGAAGTTTACATAAATTGTACAGAAAAAGACTTGTAAGGGGGAAATACCGCGACGAAGCGCGCCCGATTCTTGTAAATAATTGGGAAGGAACCTATTTTGATTTTACGGAAGAAAAGATATTAGGAATTGCCAAAGTGGCCGGTGAACTGGGTATTGAGTTAATGGTTCTTGACGATGGTTGGTTTGGGAAACGAAACAGTGATACTTGTTCATTAGGAGACTGGTTTGTAAATAAAGATAAACTGCCAAATGGTATTACAGGTTTGGCAGAAAAAGTGAATGAAATGGGGCTGAAATTCGGTTTGTGGTTTGAACCGGAAATGGTATCCGTGGACAGTGATTTATACAGAGCCCACCCGGACTGGTGTATCCATGTGCCGGATAGAATCAGAACGGAAACACGAAATCAATTGACTTTGGATTTGAGTAGAAAAGAAGTATGTGATTACATTGTGGAAGCAGTAGGAAAGATTTTGGACGAAGCAAAGATTTCCTATGTGAAGTGGGATATGAACCGAAATATGTCTGAACTTGGTTCGGCAGGATTACCTGCAGACAGACAAAAGGAAATGCCTCACAGATATATGCTGGGGCTCTATGATACGATGGAGAGAGTGATTTCGGCGCACCCTGATGTTTTATTTGAAGGCTGCTCCGGTGGTGGCGGACGCTTTGATCCGGGGATGCTTTATTATGTGCCGCAGATTTGGACCAGTGATGATACGGATGCGGTAGAAAGACTTTTTATCCAGTATGGAACAAGTTATGCTTATCCTATCAGTGCTATGGGGGCACATGTTTCAGCGGCTCCAAATCACCAAACAGGAAGACAAACGTCTTTAAAAATGCGTGGTGATGTGGCAATGAGTGGCAACTTTGGTTATGAATTAGACCTTATGAAGTTTACCGAAGAAGAAAAAGAAGAAGTGAAAAAGCAGATAGCAATGTATAAAGAACTTAGGACCTTTATACAAAGCGGAGATATGTATAGGCTGAAAAGTCCTTTCAAATCAGCGGACAATGATGGGAATGATATTGCGTGGATGTTTGTTTCAGAGGATGGTAACGACGTATTTGCGGCATATTTCAGAATATCCTGCATCGTGAATGGTGGGATTTACCGTATGAAATTTACGGCACTGGATCCGGAAGCGGCATATGAAATTGTGGGGGAAGGAAAACAGTACTTAGGCGATGAACTTATGAACATTGGACTTGTATTTGAAATGTGGGGAGACTATACAAGTAAAATCTGGAGACTTAAGAAAGTAGGGGAAAACACTATTGCAAAATAAAAACTTCCCTTACATTGAAGGGAAGTTTTTTTATTATTAGCAACCGAAGTTAAAAAGATTGCAAAGAGTATTAAATAACTCGGAACAGCTATTGATAATGAAAAACATAGTTTCGTCCTCCTTATTTTTTATTTGCGTTAGCTAATCACAAACAAATTGTAACAATTTCGTAACATTTGCTCAATAGGAGATAATTGGTAATGAATTGTAAATCGCTACCAGCTATCTTATAATCACCTTATTATGGATATGTAACAGAGAGGAAAAGGGTATGAGAAGAAAACTATCAAAAATAGTTACAGGAATATGTATGGCGTGTTCATGCAGTATATTTCTCATTGGCTGTGCAGGAGAGAAAGGAACCATTACATACGAATTCACAGGAGCAGATGCCGAAAAAGCCGGATATGCCCAGGGAACCGTTACCTTTCAGACGAAGGAAACGGGAACATATAACATATATTGGAGCGATGATAATGGTGCATTAGAGGGATATTATGAAATTGCACAGATGGAGATGACAGAAGAGGAAACTCAGAAGGAAGTTACCTTTGAATACCATACGGCGATTCCAGCGGATGCCACAAAGATTATCGCGGTGCCAACTGAAGATGATGAAAAAGAGAGTAACCCGACTGTAAAGCAGGCAGTTGCAGTATATGATATTCCTACTGAAAAACAGCTCGGTTACAAAAGGGCAGATGCTCTATATACTTTTAACTCCTATTCGGATATTCACATTGATGAGGAAAAATGGGGCGAAACACCGGCTTACTGGTGGGAGTATTCTGAGCAACACTGGGCAGGGGCACTGGAGTACGCTGCGGAAATGGACACAGATTTTATTATTGCAACAGGGGATCAGGTGACAAATGCTACATATAAATATATGGAAAAAGAGTGGCAGTCGTATCAGTATATTTTGGCAGCTTCGGACTATTTAAATCCGGTTTATGAATCAGGTGGAAACCATGAAATCAGACAGGCAGGTTTGGAAGAAGAAGGACTTGCGGATTTTATCTTTGCAACAGGACTTGATTCCACGAAGAAAACAATTAAAGAGTTTAAACCATACTATTCTGTTACAGAACCTAAAACAGGTGATTTATTTATTTTTATGGCGTTAGAGGGCGGATATAAGCCGGCAAAAGAAGATGAATTTTCACAGGAACAGCTTGACTGGGTAGAAGGACTTTTAAAAGAAAATTATGGTACGGGAATTAATATTTATCTGATTCAGCATGCAAATATAAGTGGATACGGGCCGGGTGATGACACGCAAAATCCATATTATGAAGGTGGAATGGATGCCACCTTGCCATTGAATGCCGAGTTTAAAGCACTCTTGGAAGAATACAAAGATATTATCTGGATATCTGGCCATACACATGAGGCGTACGAGCTTGGATATAACTATACCAACAATGACGGAACGGCCTGCCATATGATACATAACAGTAGCGTTGGAAATCCGACTTACGTAACAGAGGGAGAAATTGATTATTCTTTTAATGAAAATATATCACAGGGATATTATGTCCAGGTGTTTGAAAAGGCGATTGTTTTTAGCGGAGCAAATTTGTGTGATCAGAAGATTTATCCGGCTTATTGCTACATCATAGATGGCGATACACAGGCAGAAGATGTAGAAGAAAAGACTTACAGAACCGATTGGGCGATAACCGCCGGAAAGGTCCGTTCTATTAAGGCAAATGCGAAGTCTGTTTTGGGAGTATATTATGAGTACAGCTCCTATGACAATTATCAAAGGCTTAAAAAGTCGTATTACAAATATAAAGATGCAGATATTGATTCGATGACAAATGAAGAACTTTCGGCTATGTATGATGAATTGGGCAAAGGTATTCGTTCTTTGTGCGAGTTGGTTGAAGGGGTCGAGATTGTTGCATTGACGAAAAAATAGAAATGCACCTCAAAGTTTACATTTTGAAACTCCTTTTTTCTGGTATGTTTATGAGAAAATGATAGAATATTTGCATAATAATTTGCGAACAGAAAGGAAAATTGAAATGACAACAGGTGAGAAAATCGCAAAATTACGTAAAGATAATAATTATACGCAAGAGCAGTTAGCGGAATTGTTAGGGGTGTCAAGACAATCTATCAGTAAATACGAATCAGGGCTTGTATATCCCGAAACAGAAAAACTTATCAGATTGAGCGAGTTGTTTGGTTGTACGGTTGATTATTTATTAAAGGATAATGTGGAGCAGGAAAACAACTTCCGTACAAATAATAGTGAGGAAGAAAAACAGAAAAATATAACCTTTGGTAGTATTATTAGTAAAATAAGGAATTTTCAAATAAAAAGTAAGAAAACTATTTGGGGAATGCCACTTTGGCATATCGGAATGAATGCAAAAGGATTTATTGCAATTGGATTAAAAGCACAGGGGATTTTTGCTTTTGGTTTACTTTCCATAGGTGTTTTTTCTTTTGGAATGTTATCTATTGGATTACTGGCATTAGGACTTTTTTCACTGGGAGTTTTGGCGGCAGGTAGTATTTCGGCGGGTGGATTGGCATTTGGTGCTATTGCCGTAGGAATTGTTTCATTTGGGGCGGTTTCAGTTGGAGAATTTGCAATCGGAGCTTGTGCAGTGGGACATTATTTTGCGTATGGAGATTATGCGCAGGCGATGTTTGCTTTTGGCGATACTGAAGCTGTGGGTAGTGTATTTGAATGTCTGAATCGTGTGACGATTTATGATAAAGCAAAGGTATTTAGTCAGATGTATGAAAATGTACCGGTTGTGTATCATTGGATAGTAGATATAATTAAGAAGTTTATGTAGAGTCTTTTAAAAAAAATAGAAGGAGCAGGAAGAATGGATAATAAAATATCTGAAAACAGTTTGGAACAACTAAAAAAAGAATTACGTATTACAAGAATTTTTTGTCTTATCTCATCAATTTTGACAGGGATGCTTTTGGTGGGCGGAATCTTTATTTATACCCAAATCAAGCCGGTATTGGATGTAGTGAAGGATGTAGCTCCGGTTATGAACGAATTGGCAGGACTCGATATAGAAAGTGTGAATACAACACTTGAGCAAGTTAGCACTACATTAGAGAGTGTGGACTGGGAAGGGGTATCTGATGCAGTAGGAAGCGTGCAATGGCAGAAGGTATCGGAAACCTTGAGCGGAATCGATGTAGAAGCTTTTAATAAAGCGGTAGAAGATCTGAATACCCAGGAACTCTCCAAAGCTATTGAGCGCTTGAACAGCGTTATAGATGTTTTGGAAGGCTGGGGCGAAAAACTGGGCTCCATCAAAGGGCTGTTTGGCTAGATAATTATATAAAACTTCTCTGTAAACACTGTACAGGGAAGTTTTTTTGATTACTGTTTTCACAATTTCTGGCTCAATTCCTGACGAAACATTTTTTGGGAAAAATAGGGAATGGCAAAATGAGAGTAAAATATGATAAAAATCTTGAACGTACGTTCGATGTGTGGTATAATGTGTTTGTATAGTTAAATAGAAAGTGGATGCAATTTCCGATGTTATGTGCACTCTAGTACATAAAGGGGTGATGCAAGATGAACACAATGGAAGTTCTAACTTTTTTGCTAGTATTTTTTGCCGCATTATCGTATGTAGATAAACGTAACAATAAAAAGAAATATGGAGTAATAAATATGAATTATAAAGATAATATGACAACTGAAAATAATAAATATTTAATTCGCCTTACTAATTTGGAAGATGCGGGTGACTTGACAAAGGTATATTCAGATAAAAATGCATTGCCATTTTTTAATAGTGACAATTGCCATGGAGATAATTTTTATTATTATTCAGAAGAAATTATGGCGATGGTATTAGAAGCATGGAAGAAAGAATACGAAAATGGTGGCTTTGTGCGTTTCGCTATTGTGGATAAAGCGGTAGGTGAGGTAATTGGCACTATTGAATTATTCAATCGAAAAGCAGAGGACTATTTTGATGAGTGTGGGCTTTTACGTGTGGATTTAAGAAGCGATTATGAAAGAGAAGCGTGTTTGACGGATATTTTGTTATTGATTGAAAAACCGGCATATGAGTGGTTTGAATGTAATATGATTGCTACAAAAGCACCTATTTACGCAATAGAAAGAATCAAGGCATTACAGAACGTAGGGTTTGTAAAATCATCAGAAAATTTAATAGGACACGATGGAACGGTCTATCGTGATTATTGGTGCATATTTAAAAAGTGATATGATATAATGAAATTAGAAAAGTAAATATAGAAGGAGGTATGCGTATGTTACTGAAAGACAAAGTTGCGATTGTAACCGGTGGAACAAGAGGAATTGGTTTTGAGGTTGTACGAAAGTATCTGCAAAATGGGGCCAAGGTTGTACTTTTTGGTTCCAAGCAGGAAACGGTTGATAAAGCTCTTCTTAAACTTAAGGCAGAAGATGCAACGTGGGATGTGGATGGACTGTGGCCTGCTTTGACCGATGCAAAAGAGGTAGAAGAAGCGGTGCAAAAAGTCAGGGAAAAATACGGAAGATTGGATATTCTTGTAAATAATGCGGGAATTTCCCAGAGTACCTCTATTTACAATTACAAGCCGGAAGAGTTTGATAAGATTATTGATTTAAATGTAAAAGCCATATTTTATGCCATTTTACCGGCTGTAAAGATTATGAAAGACCAGGGCGGTGGATGTATTATAAATACAAGCTCTATGGTGAGTATATCAGGACAGCCTTCGGGGGTAGGGTATCCTACCAGTAAATTTGCGGTAAGTGGTATGACACTTTCTCTGGCAAGGGAGCTTGGGGCAGACAATATTCGTGTTAATGCGGTAGCACCGGGTGTGACAAGAACGGATATGGTGGCAGCCCTGCCGCCTGAAATGGTAGATAGAATATCTGCGAAAATACCGCTGGGAAGACCGGGAGAGCCGGAAGAAGTAGCTAATGCGTTTTTGTATTTGGCAAGCGATTTGGCGAGCTATGTAACCGGAGAAATTTTGTCTGTTGACGGAGCCTGCCGTTCATAAAATATAAGTATAATTATTCTAAAACTTCAAATACTTGGTAACAGTAAAAGATGTTATGACGTAGTATAATCCAAGGAATGTAGGAGTTTAGAATGATTTGTTTAAATAAGCATTATTTGGCAGAAAAGATTGCCAAAGACACATATAAAATTGACGAAAGCGGAGTTGTCAATTGCTATTTATTGGTTGGCGAGGAACGTGCATTGTTGATAGATACCGGTTGTGGCGCGGGAAATTTGAAGGAAGCGGTATCAAAGCTTACTCAGAAGCCGCTTTTTGTAGCGGTGACGCACAGACATCCCGATCATGCAGGCGGAGCATGGCAATTTGGCACATATTATGTCCATAAGGACGATAAGAAGACCATATATGGAATTATGTCACTGCCGCTTGTCAGCAGACGGATGCTTAAAATAATGGGTGCCGCAGTCGATAGAAAATTAAGGCGTAAGCGATGCAGAATTGTCACAATTGATGACGGACACAAATTTGATTTGGGCGACAGAATTGTTGTTGTGAAATCCGTTCCGGGACATACGAAGGGCTCTGTTATTTTTCTGGATGAGAAGGAAAAACTGATGTTTACGGGTGACAACACCAATTATTGTCTTTGGATGCATTTGCCGGGATGTACGTCTTTAGAAAAATGGATGCGCAGCGCGAGATGCATTTTATCGTATTATGATATGGGCTACAAAGCATATGGCGGGCATTCGAAAGGACAGCAGTCCAGAGAAGAAACACAAAGACTTTATGATTGTGTTAAGAAAATTATAGAAAGAAACAGATTTAAAGAAAGCAAAATCATCGATAACCGAATACCGGTAATTTTGTATAAAAGACACAGAATATGTGAAAGGCTTACTAAGGAGTAGACGAATAGTATGGGTACTATCATCAATGTAGCAGCAATAATATTGGGTGGTGTTGTCGGAAGGCTTTTCGGAAGATTTCTTTCGGAAAGATATCAGGACACGTTAAACAAGGTATGCGGAGTCAGTGTTCTTTTTATAGGTATTGCAGGGGCATTGGAGGGGATGCTTACCATTAAGGACAACAGTGTTGTAAGTGGAAAAGCAATGATGATAGTAGTTTGTTTAGCGCTGGGTGCACTTCTTGGAGAACTATTGAATATCGAAGATAAGTTTGAAAGGTTCGGCGAGTGGTTAAAGAGAAAAACCGGAAATGCAAAGGATAAGATGTTTGTAGAAGGTTTTGTGACGGCTTCTTTGACTGTTTGTATCGGAGCTATGGCAATTGTAGGAGCAATTGAGGATGGTATTTTTGGAGACTATTCGATTTTGGTGACGAAGGCAATTCTGGACTTTATCATTATCATTGTGATGACTGGTTCTATGGGAAAAGGATGTGCTTTTTCGGCTATTCCGGTAGGAATATTACAGGGAAGTGTAACACTGCTCGCAAAGTTTATAAAGCCTGTTATGACCGACATGGCGCTTGCAAATCTGTCACTTATCGGCTCCATTTTGATATTTTGTGTCGGACTTAATTTAGTCTGGGGCAAAAAAATAAGGGTAGCGAATTTATTGCCGGCCATTGTATTGGCTGTTATACTGGCGTTTTTGCCGATTAGTTTATAATAAAATATATACAATTTTAACAGAGAAGGGATATGTCATTGAGCGGCATATCCCTTCTTTTTACTGATTGGTATTATTCAACTTGCTTTTACGTTTCTTTTTCGTTGCAATAACAGTGATAACGACGATTACGAAAATTCCGATAACGCCGCCGATTATATAGGTCATCGTATAATCAGGTTTTGTATAAACGGAGCAGAAAACAGTTGTATCTTCTCCCACAGGGAAGACGATATAACTTCCTACAATTTTTGTTTCAACTGTCTGCCATTGATTTTCATTATTAAGTACCATAATCGTAACCGTATCCGCCAAATATCCTGTAGGAGGTAAATAGCGTAGGGTCACGGAGGTATTACTGGTTGGTACAGTATAGGACAATGCTTCTACTAAGGTTTGGTCTGCAGTAAGAGTTGGAATCTCCTGAGACGGGGATAATTTGATGGTATTATCCGTTGTAAATTCACCTTCCGCCAGTAATACAGGTGCACCATTATTACGTAATTCACGACTTTGGGTTGTTGTTGATAATGGTGTATAGAGGGTGGTAAAGGTAGTGTCAAATACCAATTCGGAAGAAATCAGTTCCTCATAGCCTTCCCAAGTACCTCTGTAACCGGCTTTTTTAGGAACAGAAGGTATGTCTGCTACTGCGATTCTTTTGCCATAATCTATGGTGATGTTTTTGGAAACACCGCCTTCAAATTCAAATCGGAGTGTTTGTTTTTTAAACATATCCGGGAGGTTTTCTAAGGCAAAGAATTCATCCTCTTTCAGTGGTTTTGCCCATTGCTCATAACTGATTCCGTCAATGCCGCCAATGTCATTTTTGACAGGCAAATAGTAGTTGTTTTCATAAGAAAATTCTTCTGCAAAATAACCTAAAACGGCTCCGGCTTTTTCTGTGAAATCATTAATCTGAATCATACTTCGACAATCGGAGACAGTAGAAGCAAGGCCTGCAACACCGCCTACATATGAGGAAGCAAGAATGATACACTTTGTATTGCAGTTACGGATGTAACCATGGCTCTCGCCTGCAATTCCACCTACATAGTCTGCACCGGCAGCATCTATTTTACCGGTGTTTGTACAACTATGTACAAGACCTAAAGAAGCAAGACCAACAATTCCGCCGGCATACTGTCTTTTTGCTACGATAGTGCCTTGGTTCGTACAATTTCTAATAACGGAACGTATCTCATAATCAAAATTCATAGATTCATTTCCGGTAATTTCAATATCTTCTTCCGGGTCTAAATCACTTTCTAAAGATATGGCACCGACAATTCCACCAATATTTAAATCTGCCTGAATATAGCCGATGTTAGTACAATCGGAAACTTCGCCGATTGTGTCATTTTCGGTATCCATATCGGAAGTGTCCGTAAAGCTACCGCCAAGATTATCAGATGCATTACTCAGTGTAGAACTGATTTTACCGGCTTGTTTGGAAATGGCTTCCAAATCTTTACTAAGGCTGTCAGAAGCATTTGGGCTTTCATTTGCAATTTTTCTGGAGGTTTCCCTAATCTTGGAGAGACTTCCGGCCAGTGTGTTTTGAGCAGCCAGTATCTGGTCACGGTCATAGCTTCCGTCAGTAGATTGTAGTTTTCCCAAAGCTTGTCGGGCTTTGTTTAGTTCAGTCGATAAGGTATTTAAATCCGCATCGCTGATATTCGAGTTGTTTTCTACATTAGTGGCAGCTCTGTCGGCTAATACAGACATTGTATTAAACTGTGTTTCCAGTATTTGAAAGGTGTCTGCATCAAAATCAAGAGTGGAAGCGGGTTCCATTTGACCGACAATTCCACCGACTTCTTTTCGGCCAAGAATCGAGCCATAGTTGGTACCATTCGTGATATAGCCGATGTTACTTCCGGAAATACCGCCAATATTGTAACCGATGTGTTGATAACCAATATTACCATGGTTTTCACAATTGCGGATTACACCGTTGTTAGAACCTGTAATACCGCCAATATCAGTGGTCGTTACGGCGGATTCGGAAGAGGTAAGAGAATTTAGAGTGATATCTGAAATTTCAACACTGTTTTCTTCTACCGTAGTATTTATTTTTGTTAGGTTTGAACAATTCCGGATAACACCATAATTTCCCCCGGCAATTCCGCCGACAAAGTGATCACCATGAATTGTGCCATATACCTTGCAATTTTCAATAATGCCGTTTAAGTCGTTTATGCCGGCTAAACCACCTATATTATCGGCCCCTGTTACAGTACCTGAAAATACACAATTTTGAATGAGACCGGAATTATTACCTGCAATTCCACCAATGATACTGCGGCTTCCAGCGGGAGAAATGGTACCTTCCACAATGAGGTTTTTTACTGTCGCAGTACTTTCAATATAGCGAAAAAGCCCCTTTGTAGAACCATCACTTGTAATTTTTAATCCTTTAATGCGATGGTTGTTACCATTGAATGTGCCGTAGAAAATAGGAATACTGTCAAAGTCGGTGTCTGTCAAATCTATGTCTGATTCCAAACTGACATTTAAATCCTTACTATAACTGTCCAGACGACAGTTTTCGCTAAAAATTAGGAAGTCGTCTACAGATGAAATAGTCAGCTTGTTTTCATTTTCATCGGCAGTCTCTTTTGTATTATCCGGTGCGGCATAAGAGAGCAGTGGATTGGAAAAAGCAATACAAGTGCATAAAACAATGGAAAAGAGTAGTTTTGTTTTCTTATACATTTTCGAATCCTCCTTCCGTAGAGTTATCCGTAGTGCTATCCGGTGCGTTTGGTGTCTGGTCCTTAATATCGGTATCTGTTGAAACGGAAGCGTTCATCTGACCGTGAAGAATACCGCTAAAGTCAGCATCTACAACACCGGAAATGTATCCGCGCAAATGTCCATGGACATGCATAGTACCGTTTGTGTTTTTAATATTCAGATCAATTGCAGGCATTTTAAAACTTGTACGTTCAATAATGGAATCGCCAAGTACCAATATGGATGGGAGAACAAACAGAACCAGAATAATGGAAATAATGGTTCCACGTCCTATGCATGTTCCCATAATGGAAACAACCGGTTGTGCGGAAAGGTTTCCGATTAAAAGACCGGCAGCAGCCATCATTGTTCCGGAAGTAAAAACAGTCGGGAAAGCTGAATTCAAAGCTTTCACAATTGCCTGTTTGTGAGGCATGCTTTTTTTGCATTCCTGGTAGTGACTGGAAATAACAATGGCATAGTCAATATTCGCACCCATCTGAATTGCCTGTACAATCAGATAACCAAGGAAATATAGTGGTTGCTCCATTAAAACAGGGAAGGAGAAGTTAATCCAGATACTTCCCTGAATTACGATAATCAAAAGTACCGGAAGACCGGCAGACTGGAATGTAAATAAAAGGACTATAATTACGAACAGTGCCGATAAAATATTGATAATCAGGTTATCTTTGACAAAAGAGGAGGCAAGGTCTCTTGAACTTGTAGAGTTACCCACAACATAGTAATCACTTTCATAATAATCGCCCATAATACTACGAATTTCATTTAAGAAAGCATAGGTTTCTTCGCCTTCTTCAGGAAGTGTCAAATAGACTACCATTCGACTGTAGTTTTCATTTTGAAGTTGTGTTTCTGCTTTTTCCAATTGTGTAAACATTTCAGAAATTATAGCCATATCACCATCTTCAAAGGTTATATTTCTTTCATCCAGTTCGTTTTTTAAGTAAATAAACATATCAAAAAGCGGAACGCCATAGTCCTCAATGCCGCTTAAAATCTCGCCATATTGATTGTGTTCCATTGCATAGGCACCATAGAGAACCTCAGCGACTTCGTAGTCAAGTTCCACTAATTCAGATAACTGTCTTGGTGTGACTGAATCAGTCAACATATATCCGTCCATAATCTCGATACTGGAAAGACCCATAGTACTTTTGACTTCGGGATATTCTGAAAGTCTCTGCATAATAGCTTTTTCTGCTTCGTAGTTACCGCTTGGAACCAAAAGAGCAACCATATTGCTGGTGCCGAAGGTTTCTTTAATTTTAAAATAGGCATGTTGCCTCTCGGTCATTTTTGCAGTTTCTAAATCATTGTAGCTATATGCATAAGGGCATTTGTTTGATAAGTAAAATGCTCCAATCAATATTAGTAAAAAAATAGGTGGTAATATGCGTCTTACTTTTACGGCGAATTTACCTACAAGGGTAATGTCCGGTAAAAGTTTTCTGTGCTTTGTCTTATTAATTAATTTACTAAATAGAACTAAAAGTCCCGGCATTAATGTGAATACGGACATAAGACTTAAGAAGATGGCTTTGATTAATACAATTGCCATATCTAGACCAATTCCGAATTCCATAAAGCCAAGTGCGGCAAGACCGCAGATGGTTGTCATAGAAGAAGCACTGATTTCCGGGATGGATTTGCTCAATGCAATAATACAGGCTTCACGTGTAGGTTTGGTCTCATGTTCATCTGAAAAACGATGGCAGAGAATGATTGCATAGTCAATTGCCAGCGCCAACTGAAGAACAACAGCAACGGAATCCGAAATAAAACTGATTTTACCGCATAAGAAGTTGGTGCCCATATTCAAAAGTGCCGCAACACCAAAGGTAATAAGGAGGACCGGAACTTCTGCATATGAACGGGATGTCAGCGTTAATACAATTAAGATGATTATGACAGCAACAATTAAAATGACCAGCATTTCCTGGGCTAATGTGGCATTTTCATCAACACCAACAGTACTGTCAATGTAAAAATCATAGCCGTCTAATATCTCACGTATTTCGTCTACTGCATTTATACTTATTTCATCCATTGCACCGCCGGAAAAACTGACATCATAAAGTGCAGAGGCATTTTTATAATGCTCCGCTGTATTATCGAAAGTGACCATATCAATGCCTTCAATTGCAGCAATTTCATCATACAGTTTTTCGGCAGTCTCGTATGTAATATTAGATACCATAATTTTGCCGCTACCGAACATTTCAAAGTTGGCATTCATTGCTTCAATACCAAGTCTTGTTTCGGTTCCTTCCGGCAAATAGGTAGTGACGTCATTTTCAACCTCTACCCAGCTCATTGAGAAAAAGCAGAAGATAAGAGCAAAAGAATATAACAGGAAAAAGAGATGACGCTTATCAACAATAAATGTAGCCAGTCGTTCCATAAAGTTTTTATTTTTCTCTTTTTTTATCGTTGTAGTTTCAGACATAGAATCCTCTCCAAATAGTTAAAATGTTAATTTTTTACAAAATTGAATACGTGTTGATTTTTGTGCTATTTTAATTATAATAAGTGTATAAATTTATTACAATAAACAAAATATAAAATAATTATCAATTTTGGATATGTAAGGTGACTGAGAGGAAAATTATGCAATACATTATTTCATTTTTGGAAGGGATTATAACATTTATCTCGCCTTGTCTTTTGCCTATGATACCGATTTATATCACCTATTTTGTGGGTGGTGGTGAGCGCAGTACAAAGAAGACTCTGACAGGGGCACTCGGCTTTGTATGCGGTTTTACAATTGTTTTTGTTTGTATGGGTGCATTGGCCGGAACAATCGGCAGTTTTCTGACAAAATATCAAACCATTGTCAATATAGTATCCGGGGCAATTGTAATTTTGTTTGGTTTAAACTTTCTGGGCGTATTTAAGTGGAATTTTTTTAAAGGAAGTAGTCGCTCTATAGATACGGAAAATATGAATTTCTTTTCGGCGGCATTTTTTGGTGTGATTTTTTCACTGGGATGGACGCCTTGTGTGGGTGCATTTTTAGGCTCGGCACTTATGCTGGCCTCGCAGCAGGGAAGCACGATGGTAGGTGTGTGGATGCTGCTTTGCTATTCGGTGGGACTTGGCATTCCGTTTATATTAAGTGCGGTGTTGATTGACCGTTTGAAAACGGCTTTTGATTTTATTAAAAAACATTATAATATTATCAACAAAATCAGCGGAGCACTATTGATTCTGGTTGGAATTTTGATGGCCATTGGAAAGCTGGGGGTATTGCTTGCGTAGGAGGAATTATGAAAAATAAAATTGTAATTGTGATTTTAGCTGTAGGCTTAATATCCCTTTTGGCAGGCGCAAGTGTTCTTTATAATTATTTGTCTGACAAAGTGGAAACAAATCAATTGACAGTCGAAGAGAACACGGAATTTGAGAGCGGCAATAACGATGATGATGACGGTGAACAAGAGCCTGCGCAGGAAAGGGATGATGAAACTTCCAAGCAACAGCTTACCAAAGCACCGGACTTTACTGTGTATGACGAGGCGGGGAATGCTTTCAAATTATCGGATTTTGAAGGGAAACCGGTGGTTTTAAATTTTTGGGCTAGCTGGTGCGGACCGTGTAAGAGTGAGATGCCGGATTTTGACGTGGCATATGGTGAATATGGTGAAAACATTCATTTTCTTGTGGTGAATATGACGGATGGATATCAGGAAACAGTAGAAAGTGCAAAAAGTTTCATTTCGGATAATGGTTATACATTTCCGACATATTATGATACGGATTTGGAGGCTGCGAAAGCATATAGTGTTTATTCCATTCCCACAACCTATTTTATAGATAAAGACGGTTATATTATCGCACAGGGCAGAGGGGCGTTGGATGCGGCTACTTTGCAAAAAGGTATTGATTATATTTATAGCGAATAAAATTCCATAAGTGTGAAAAGTATTACACAAAAGTGTTGAAATATGTGTTTTCTGCGATGGATTACATGTGAAGGCGGCGTTTTCATATTGACGGAAAACGTCGTTTTTTGTAAGATTAAGTCGCTGATACATATCGATTGTACAAAAGAGTACGTCAGGCAGCTCTGCCTTGATATCCCAAAAAAGTTTAGGAATGTAATATGAAACAGATGAAAGAAAAGAGGAACCTATTGATAGAGTATTTTATCGGTAATCCAATCTAAAATCATACAAAAGACATATCCTAAAAAATTGACAATGTAAAATGACACATCTTTTATTTGCCGATAAATTTGAGATGGTACTCTTTATATGTGGAAAATAAAATTCTTATGAGTATTACAAGGGAAATTGGTGGAAAACGGTACGTATTGGAATGGCATGTGGGAAGCCTTTTGCGGCTTCCCATATTTGCTAATCTTGACATTGTGTGTAAATAAGAATATAATTTGGGGTGTTAGCGAAGACTAACCAGAACGCAGAATAAAGGAGCACATTATGTTTAAAATAACAGCAAAAGTAGAAGGTTTGAAATGTCCGAACTGTGAAAGACATATGAACGAAGCAATCAAAGAAGCTTTTCCGGTTAAAAAGGTTACTTCTTCACATACAGATAAAGAAGCAGTTATTACTTCAAAGGAAGATATTGATAATGATAAGCTGAAAGCCGTAATCGAAGAAGCCGGATATCAGGTGCTTGATATTCAAAAAGAGACTTACAAATCCTTTTTAGGTTTATAATTATGTAAAAGAAAATGCGTGACTTATGTCAGGCATTTTTGTTTTGTCTGTTTAAAATAGTTGACCGGGTCCTCTAAAAATGATATTATGGACTGAGTCAACTAAATGCTATGAATTGACAGATTGAGAGGAACTTTTTATGAAGAAAATAATGAATCCACGTTTGATGATGATTACATCTATGACGATATTTGGTACGTTAGGTCTTTTTGTACGTAATATTTCCGTATCATCAGGAGAATTGGCGTTATATCGTGCTATTTTGGCGGCAGTGCTAATTGCGGTTTTTTTGATGGTCACCAAGCAAAAAATTCCTTTTGCGAATATAAAGAAAGAAGTACCGTTATTGCTGGCCTCCGGAGTGGCAATGGGGATTAACTGGATTCTTTTGTTTGAAGCTTATAAGTACACTACCGTATCCGTTGCAACGTTAAGTTATTATTTTGCACCCGTTATTGTTACCGTTGTCTGTCCTATTCTTTTTCATGAAAAACTGACAGGAAAGCAGATTATATGTTTTATTATGTCTACATTGGGACTGGTAATGATTACCGGGATAGGAGATGTCGGTGGCGGCAGTGACATTATCGGCATTTTTTATGGATTGGGGGCAGCAGTATTTTATGCAACAGTTATTTTGCTGAACAAATTCATCAAAAATGTGGAAGGGATTCATAGGACTTTTTTACAATTTCTTGCTGCAATTATTATATTGATTCCGTATGTTGGATTTACCGGAGGGGTTACCTTAGGAAATTTAAATAGTATTGGCTGGGTCAATCTATTGGTTGTGGGTCTTGTTCATACCGGGGTGACTTATTGTATGTATTTCTCATCTTTGAAAGAGTTGCCGGGACAGAAAGCGGCTATTCTCAGCTACATTGATCCGTTGGTTGCTGTTGTGATCTCTGTCACTATTTTGGGAGAAAAAATGACATATTGGCAGATAATAGGTGGAATTTTAATTTTAGGTTTTACTCTTTGGAATGAAATTGCGCCAAAGGGAAAAGATTAGGGAGGGCTTATGTTTTCTTCTGATAAAATTGCTGACATTCAGGGTTTTAATAAGGTTTATCAAAATTTGTTGAAACAGATAGATTCTGCGATTTTGGAAACCGGGTATACGTTGACTGAGAAAGATGTTTTACTGGAAATCAGTAAAACAGAACGATGCACAGCAAATATTCTTATTCAACAGTTGAATATTGACCGCAGTTATATGAGCCGTATGCTTGCCAAATTTGAAAAACGCGGTTTGATAGAAAAGACACAGTCACAAACTGACAGTCGTATTCGATATGTCCGTTTGACAGAATTGGGGAGAAGAGAATTTAACAGACTTAGCGATATTCAAAGTAACCGTATCGGGGCAATCTTTAATAAATTGAATGATGTTGACCGGGAAAGTGTCTGGAAGGCGATGGTTATGATACGTAACAAGTTAAGTGATGCAAATGATATCATAACAATTCGGCCCTTTACACAAAGTGATATAGAATATGTTATTTCACGTCATAAAACATTATATTATGCAGAAAGACATCTGAGCGGTACTTTTTCAGCGTATGTAGATGAAATCGTGTATCGATTTGTAGACCGATATAACCCCGAGAGCGATTGCTTGAAAATTCTCGAATGTAATGGTGTTCCTGCCGGCAGTATCGCAATTGCAAAGGCAGATGAGTCAACGGCACAGTTACGTTTCTTTATGTTAGAACCGGAAATGCGTCAACGCGGATATGGAAACCGTCTTATGGATATGGCCTTGGATTTTTGCCGTGAAAAAGGATATAAAAAAGTTTTTTTATTGACAATAACCGCACAGGTGATTGCACGTCATGTTTATGAAACACATGGATTTTGCAAGATTTCATCGAATGATAAATCGGAATGGGGCGATGGAGTGATTGAAGAATGTTGGGAATTGGAACTATAATCGTTTAAAAAAGATATATTATTTGCTATTTTTTGAAAAACTATATATAATACCTTATGTTGAAAAACGCAAAAGAAAGGTTATATGCTATGTTTAAGAAAATTAAAGAACTTATGATAAAGTATAGAGAATTGATTGTTTATTTGATAGTGGGCGTATTGACTACGATAGTCAGTTGGGCTGCTTATGGAATAAGCAAGTTATTTTTGGATGTAGAAACCAGTGCATTCCAGATGCAGGTTGCGGTAATTATCCGCTGGGTTGCAGGTGTTTTGTTTGCATATGTGACCAATCGAAAATATGTATTTATGAGCAAGAATCCTAGAATTTTGAAAGAATTTGTTTCTTTTACGGCGTCACGTGTAATCACATTGTTTACGGATATGTTTGGTATGTGGCTGTTACCGCCGATTTTTATGAAATGGAAAGTTCCTTATGCAGACTGGGTAGCAACTTTTATAGTAGCGGTAGTTGTAACCATTTTAAATTATGTATTCAGTAAACTAATGGTTTTCAGAAAAAAGAAAACTTCTTAGGGCAGGAAGAGGATTTCCTTCACTGTCAAAAAGAGCCTGGTTTTCCCAAGGAGAACCAATATAATCGGAATCGGGGATGGCTTTCCAAGCCGGTTCCCAATAAAACAGACCAAGACAGTCATCGCCGAGGGCGGTGGCTGTTTTATATATGTCTTCTATGCATTCTGCCTGTCCGGTTTTACTTACTGTATAAGGAAAATCTAAGGAACTTCCAAAGGATAAGGCATTTTGCATATTATCCTGATTGGTAAAGTTATAGGGATAAGCAAATTCTGCAATCAGTATTTTCTTTTCGTACTTATTGATGATGTTTTTCAGGGACTCTTGCAGACCTTCCAAACTACCATGCCAATAGGGATAGTAGGAGGCGGCAAAAACGTCATAATCTACGCTATATAGTTCCAATTGATCGGCATACCAGTTAAAATGGTTATATTCGGTAAAATGTATGGCAACCAAAATTTCACGGTCATTTTCCGTGGCAATTTCGCGTACGGCCTTTGAACCTGCGGACATAAGTGTGGTCATCTTATCCCACTCATATTCGCCTGCAATACCGCTGGTGGTTTCGTTACCGATTTGAACCATAGTGACATTGACTCCACTATCAAGCAGAGACTGTAAGGATTCCTTTGTGTATGTATAAAGGGCCTGCTCTTTTTCTTCAAAAGTCAGGTTTTCCCAGTCTTTTGGAACGGTTTGACTGGATGGGTCAGCCCAATAATCGGAGTAATGAAAATCAATAAATACGCGCATTCCACAGGCGGTAGCACGTTTCCCGATTTGAATAGCAGTGGCAAGGTCGTTGTGACCATTTGCATAGGGGGTGCCGTTTTCATCAACAGGGTCGTTCCAAATACGGATTCGGATACTGTTCATACCATTTTCTTTGAGAATTTTAAAAACGTCCTGCTCATTCCCGGCATCGTCATAGAAAGTTCCACCGTTTTCTTCCACTTCAATAATAGAGGAAAGGTCGCCGCCTACATAAAAATCTGTTGCTGACATAGACATACCGGTATTGGCTTTTAAAAGAAAAATCAGCATAATTGTGAGAATTATGGCAAATACTGATGTAAGAAAAATTATGGCTTTGGCAGATTTTTTCATTTTGGGGGTTCCTTTCGTCAGGGATAAGCCTATTATACAAAATAAATCAAAGACTATAAATAGAAAATGTGCTATGATAAGAAAAAGTGATTCTTTAGGGAGGCATTATGAAAAAAGAAAAGTTGAACGAGAATTTGTTTCATTTTATAGAAAATTCACCGACTTCCTTCCATGCAATTAACAGCTGTGAAGAGATTTTGAAGGAAAAAGGATATACAAAACTTTTAGAAAATGAGGAATGGGAACTGATACCCCAAGGGAAATACTATGTTACGCGAAATGATTCTTCCATAGTGGCATTTGGTATTCCGGAAAGGAATTTTAAAGGGTTTCATATGGCGGCAGCCCACAGTGATTCCCCTTGTTTTAAGGTAAAAGAAAATCCTGAAATAGAGGTTGAAAAAGCCTATACTAAGATCAATGTAGAACCTTATGGCGGACTGGTTTATTCATCGTGGCTTGACAGACCGTTATCCATTGCGGGACGAATTGTGACAAAAGAAGGAAGCAGACTTGTGAATGTGGATATGGACAGTATGATTATTCCTAATGTGGCGATTCATTTGAATCGGGAAATTAATAAGGGGTTTTCCTACAATCCACAGGTGGATTTGTTACCGCTTATGGGTGGAAAAATCGGGGAAAAAGGGCTCTTACATTATTTATCAAAACAGTATGAAATTGCCAAAGAGGATATATTAGGACAGGATTTATTTTTGTATGTAAGGCAAAAACCGGCTTATCTGGGCTTAAATAAAGAATTCATTTATTCACCGAGACTGGATGATTTACAATGTGCTTTTGCACTGATTATGGCAATGGCAGAAGAACAGCCAAAGGAATATGTAAATGTGTGTGCTGTTTTTGACAATGAAGAGGTAGGCAGTAGCACCAAGCAGGGAGCAGATTCTACTTTTTTGGAAGATGTGCTGGAGAGAATTGCAGAGTGCTTTTATTTGGGAAAGGGTGCTATGCGCCAAAAATTGGCAGAAAGCTTTTTGATTTCTGCAGATAATGGTCATGCTCTGCATCCGAATCATCCGGAAAAAGCAGACCCAACCAATAGACCTGTTCTAAATGGAGGAGTGGTTATTAAATTTAATGCAAATCAGAAATACACAACAGATGGCGTGTCCGCAGCACAAATAAAAATGCTTTGTGAAAGTGCGAAAGTGCCATTTCAGACTTATGTCAATCGTTCGGATGAGCCTGGTGGGGCAACACTTGGAAATATATCCACGGCTCATATTTCAGTGAACGCCGCAGATATAGGTCTTGCGCAACTTGCAATGCATTGCAGTGTAGAAACCGCAGGAAGTGAGGATACGGTATATCTGTATAAGATGATGAAGCAGTATTATGGTGCTTAAGAATTTAAGTGTTCCAAATCCATGTTATTTACAAATTGAATAAAACAGTTTACCGCAGGCGACATAACGTGCGGGTGGGTAGTAGCTAAACAAATAGTACGGTATTCAGCGGGATACAATGCATAGGAGTTTATGTTACTACTCATTTTTTTCACCAAAATTTCCGGCATAATTCCGATTCCCATACCGGCTTCAATAAGTGCCACGGTGGACTGGTCATCAATTACGTGGTGAATTGTTTTTATGGAAATGTGATATTTGTCCAAAAAAGCCTGAACATCGGTATCACAGGCTTCACGCTGAAAAACAAACTCCTGATTTTCCAGTTCGGCGATGGAAATATAGTCGGGATTAGCAACCGGAAAGTTTTTCGGAGTAAGGCAAAGAAGCTGGTCTTTATAAAGGGACGTGTAAAAAAAGTCTTTGGTACAGGATTCGGAAAGAAAGCCCACATCGATGGTGCCGTTTTTGAGCCATTGTTCCACATCGGCGTAGGTACCCTGGAAGATTTTTACTGTGATTTCAGGGTATTCCTTACGGAAAGCGGTCATAATAGCGGGCATCCATGCGGTGCAAACGCTATTAAAGCAGCCCACTTTGATGGTACCGGATTGAAGTCCCTTTAACTGTGCTACGGATTGCAATAAATATTCATTACTGTTCAAAATTTCCAGAATTTGTGGGTAGATAGCTTCGCCATTGCTGGTCAGGACTGTACCGTTTTTGTTTCGGATAAATAATGAAAAGCCCAGTTCCTTTTCCATAGAGGTTATTGCATGGCTGATTGCGGAGGGTGTCATATTCAGTAATTTAGCGGCTTTTTGGAAACTTTTTTCCTGGGCCACCGTATAAAAAATTTCATAACTTAATAATGTCATATTTACAGACTCCTATTTATTAAAAGATAGTTGAATAAAATTCACTTATTAAATGAAAAAAATGAATTTTACTTATTTATTAAAATGTAATACAATATGAGAGTAAAGTCAAACGAATTGCGAAAGCAATCGTTTTGAGGTATTGCAAAATACCCTTCCTTACGATAAATAATCGTCGAACCCCTCAAAAAAAATAGTCGGCTAACCGCCGATTATTTTTTTGTCTTTTTTCATATATTTAGTATATGGATTCACAGAAATTAGAAAATCTCTTAAATGTTGCACTTCAAACAGATAAAACAGCCGTAAATTTTGAAAATGACATTGGCGTCGGGTTTAATCCAAGAGAAAATACGTGGGAATTGATAGTAAAATATAATGGTGATTTAACTTTTGTACAAGGTTTGGGAGGAACCGTTGAAGAATTAATATTGGGTTATGCCATTATTGTAATCCCGGAAAACAGGATAGCTGAGCTAATTAGCCGTCCTGAGATAGAGTATGTGGAAAAGCCTAAGCGACTTTTCTATTCTATACTGGAGAGTAAAAGGGTTTCCTGTATTTTTCAGGTAACTGCCGAGCCTTTTGGTTTGTCCGGCAGGAATACTCTTGTTGGAATTCTGGATTCGGGATTGGATTTATGGGATCGGGATTTTAGAAATAGTGACGGAACGACCAGAGTTAAGTATTTTTTGGACCAGCAGACGGGAAAAGAATGGACGGAAGAAGAAATAAATGAGGTCCTTTTAGCACGTGAGTCATCCGGTATGAGTGAAAACAGTCTGCCTATAGATGTTTCCGGACATGGTACGGCAGTTACCAAAATAGCCGCAGGTAACGGAAACGGTTCGGGAGAGCGTTTCCAAGGTGTTGCGCCGGATAGTAATTTGATTATTGTAAAACTTGGAATATCTGTTAATGAGTCTTTTCCTAGGACCACACAGTTAATGAGCGGACTGACTTATGTGGTCAAAAAGGCTGTTTCTATGCAGATGCCGATAGCGGTTAATTTGAGCTTTGGGAATACCTATGGTTCTCACGACGGAACCTCCATTTTGGAGCGTTTTATGGATAATGTATCTGAAATCGGTAGAAGTGTTATTTGTGTGGGAAGTGGTAATGAAGGTACAACTTTTGGGCATGCGGGAGGCTTTCTGACAAGCGGAGAGCGGGCAGGACAACAATTTTCCATAGGAGAGTATGAAAGTAGTTTATCCATTCAGTTATGGAAGAATTATGTGGACAGATTCCGCATTTTTTTCATTGCCCCAGATGGTCAACAACTAGAAATCGATACAAATGGTTTGGGGAAAAAAGTCAATTTGCTATCGGGAACCGAAATTTTAACGTATGTAGGTGAGCCGGCCCCGTATTCTGTAAATCAGGAAATTTATTTTGAATTATCTCCCATAAGTGGCTTTAATAATAACACGGGTTATTTAAATGCAGGCATATGGGAAATACAAATACTGGGAGAACAGATTGTATATGGAAGATATGATTTGTATATGCCAAGCGGTGTAACAAGAGGAGAAAATACACGGTTTTTCACACCCACACCGGAAGCTACCTTCACCATTCCGTCTACAGCAGGAAAGGTTATTACGGTTGGGGCTTACAATGGTGCAACAGACAGCTATGCAAGTTTCTCGGGAAGAGGTTTTAATCTTGGAGATGAACAAAAAAGCCGTATTGTGGTTCAGAGTGTAAAACCGGATATAGCCGCACCGGGGGAAAATATTGTTATCAGTAGGCGTATACAGACTTTTTTACCATTTCCGCCGAGTCGGAACAATACAAGAGAGGAATATACGATAGAGGCAGTTAGCGGAACCAGTTTTGCAACGCCTATCGTTACGGGAAGTGCGGCGCTCCTTATGGAATGGGGAATTGTGAATGGAAATGACCCGTATTTATACGGGCAGAAAGTGAAGGCGTATTTATTAAACGGAGCAAGGCAGATTTCAGGGGTGTCGGAATATCCCAATTCACAGGTTGGCTGGGGCGCTTTATGCGTAAGGGAAAGCCTGCCTGTGTAAGACCTAAAAAAATTCTTTTGCGTTTATTAAAAATGTAGTATAATTAATATATTATGGGACATCCTAGGGGAGAAGGAATATGAGTTTATTACCAATATCGAGAGTTAAACCGGGTATGAAACTGGAACAGGCGGTTTTCTTGCCGGATGGAAAATGCCTTTTGACGGCAGGTTCTGTTATTACCAACAGAAATATTGAAAAATTCAGGGAGTTTGGCATTTTAGAGGTGGATGTAGCGGATATTTATACGTTGTTCATTTCGCCCTCTGATAAAATGGAAGAACTTCTGGTGGAAGATTTTATCCGTATTTTGAGGCAGATTTCACCCAACAGACCGGAAGCAAATAAAAATGATGACGTAGTTAAGGTAGCTGCCCAGTTGGAAAGTTTAATCAAAAAACTGGCTAAGAATGAGGAGATTGTCGGTTTCTTGGTGGAACTGAGAGTCATTGATAAACTCCGTTTGTATGAGAACGGTTTATATACCGCAGTATTGAGCGGACTTGTGGCAGGATGTCTGGGACTTTCTGCAGAAGAAATGGTATGTGCAATTGTAGGAGGACTTTTGCATGACATTGGTATGGCGGAAATGCCTACACTTCTTACAATGAAGGAATTACCGCCGCAGGAACAGAGCTTGTGGAAGGAACATCCTACCTATGGATATTATTTTGCATTGCAGAAGAATATCCCGAGAGTCATTGCAAACTGTATCCAGTCTCATCATGAGAATTGGGACGGTTCAGGGTTCCCTAAAGGGCAAAAAGCCGAGGAAATTCCGATTTCTGCGAGAATTGTACGTGTTTGCGCACATTTTGCGCATGCGGTCATCAACAAGGGAATAATGCCATATATGGCAATCGAGGAATTATACGGTGCCAGCGGATTTTATTTTGATCCGAAGGTAGTGGAATCGTTTGCGAATAATATTGCGATTTATCCGCTTGGGGCGATGGTACGACTTTCCACAAAAGAAGTGGGAATTGTTTCAAATATCCGTAAAAATAAGGGGCCAAGACCGGTTGTTAAAATTTATTATAACCGTGTGAACAGACCGATTACGGAAGATAAAATTGTGGACTTAGGACAGGAACGTACCGTGTTTATAGAAGAAATATTGTAAAAATAAATCCGAAATGAGGAAAAGTAAGTGGAACAGTTTGTCCGGACAGAAATGCTGCTTGGTGCAGAAGTACTGGAAAAATTACAAAATGCGCATGTCGCGGTTTTTGGCGTCGGCGGTGTGGGCGGTTATGTCGTTGAGGCACTGGCAAGAAGCGGAGTGGGTAAATTTGACCTAATCGACAATGATACCGTAGCCTTATCCAACATTAACAGACAGATTATTGCGACCCACAGTTCAGTGGGCAAAGATAAGGTAGATGTGATGAAAGAGCGGATTTTAGATATTAATCCGACGGCAAAGGTAACAGTTCATAAATGTTTTTTTCTTCCGGAAAATTCGGGAGAATTTGATTTTGGAAAATACACCTATATTGTGGATGCCATCGACACGGTGACAGCGAAACTGGAACTTATTGTTCGGGCAAATGAAGCAGGTGTTCCGATTATCAGCAGTATGGGTACGGGAAATAAATTAGACCCGACAAGGCTGGAGGTTTCGGACATTTATAATACGCAGGTGTGTCCGCTTGCGCGAGTTATGCGCACAGAACTTAAAAAACGCGGAATTAAGAAATTAAAGGTCGTCTATTCCAAAGAACAGCCAATTAAAAGAGAAAAAAAGGAAAATGAGCAAATAACTTCAGAAAATACGGGAAGAATAAAAGATGTACCGGGAAGTGTAGCCTTTGTGCCTTCCGTAGCAGGGCTGATAATAGCCGGAGAGGTTATTAAGGATATAAGAGGAGAATGAAATGCAGGAAATTAATGTAATAACAAGTACGTTTGAAACAGAGGTTTTAAAGTCTGAACAACCTGTTTTGGTTGATTTTTGGGCGGCTTGGTGCGGACCATGTAAAATGTTGATGCCGATAGTTGAAGAACTGGCACAGTCCCAGGATGAAATTAAAGTATGTAAAGTCAATGTGGATGATGAACCTCAGTTGGCTATGAACTTTAAAGTAATGACAATTCCAACACTTATCGCATTTAAGAATGGGGAAGTTGTCGGTAAACTTGTGGGTGTACAGACAAAGGAAAAAATATTAAGTTTATTTGATTAAGATTAGGTAAGTGAGAATATAAAATGCTTCCAATTGAATTTTTAGAGAGAATGGAAAAAATGCTTGGTAATGAGTACCGGGCATTTTTAGATAGTTACGAAAAAGAAGAATATAAAGCATTGCGCTTCAATCCTTTACGGGGAGATGAGGAGAGGTTTTTGAAAGACAATTCTTTTTGTTTGAACTACGTTCCGTGGGAGGAAAACGGATATTACTACGAACAGGAGGATAAACCCGGAAAACATCCATACCATGAAGCAGGTGTATACTACATACAGGAACCAAGCGCTATGGCTCCTGTTCATTTTTTAGAACCAAAGCCGGGAGAGAAAATTCTGGACCTTTGCGCTTCCCCCGGAGGAAAAAGTACTCAGATTGGCTCAAAGATGAGTGGCAGGGGATTGCTTGTATCCAATGAAATTCACCCGCAAAGGGCAAAAATTTTATCTGAAAACATAGAGAGAATGGGCATTGCCAATGCCATTGTACTGAATGAAACGCCGCAAAGACTGGCAGAGAGGTTTGAATCTTTTTTTGACAAGATATTGGTGGATGCGCCATGCTCGGGAGAAGGAATGTTCCGCAAAAATGATGAGGCGAAGACGGAATGGAGTCCTGACAATGTAAAATTGTGTGCCAACAGACAGGATGAAATTTTGGACCGGGCGGCTACAATGTTAAAGGATGGCGGCACCATTGTTTTTTCAACCTGTACATTTTCCAAAGAGGAAAATGAAGGCAGTATACACAGGTTTTTGGAAAGACATCCTGAATTTTCGGTACAAAATGTTTCGGTATATGAGGGCATGGAACAAAGTGAACTGGGTGTAAGACTCTGGCCTCATAAGATAAAAGGCGAAGGACATTTTTTCGCGGTGCTGAAAAAAGCAGGTATATTTTGTGTGGATGAGGCAGATTATTACAAGGTACAAAAGGGACAGAGCGTAAAGCAATATCCTGAATTTTTTGACTTTTGTATGGAAACCGGACTGGATCGATGCGAAAGAGCCGATTTTATGGGTGGAACATACATCACCTTTGGAGAACAGCTTTATTTGCTGCCAAAGGATACGCCAAATCTTGATAAACTGAAGGTTTTACGACCGGGCTTGCATGTGGCAACCATCAAAAAAGGCCGGATCGAGCCGGCACACGCATTGTCACATATACTGGAAGCGGATGATTTTAAGAATGTAATTTCGCTAAAGGCAGACAGTACGGAAATCAGACAGTATTTGAACGGGCAGACATTAAATGTAACAGGCAATAAGGGCTGGAATTTAGTTTGTGTGGATTTATACGGAATGGGGTTTGGCAAATTGTCCGGTGGAATTTTAAAGAACCATTATCCGAAGGGACTTAGAAGCCGGCATTTATAGAACGATTAGTTTAAGGAGATAGATATTATGGAAAACAGAACCAAACGACCGATTACATATATGTTGATATTTGCGGCATTTTTAGCAATCGCTTTTCATTTGGATAAACTGCCGCACTTTTTCTCATATTTTATCGGTATTACATTCCCGCTGCTAATCGGTGCGGTTATGGCATTTATTTTGAATGTGCCGATGCGTGGATTTGAGAAATTATTGAAAAAAATAGATAAGAAAAATAAGATGAAGGAAGGACTCACAATTGCAATCAGTCTTGTCCTTACTTTCATAAGTGTGCTATTAATTATTGCACTTGTTATCGTCATTATGGTACCAAATCTTGTTTCCAGCATTAAACAGATGTATGAAACCCTTAGGGAACAGCTGCCGACGATTATGAAAAACCTGGAAGGGCTGGGTATTGATGCAGAATGGGTGGAATCCATTTTATCCGAAAAAACATGGCAGGAATGGCTGGGGCTTGTAGGTAACAGTGCAGGTAACGTACTTGGTAAGGTAATGTCAGGAACCACAACTGCACTTTCAGGCGTTGGTTCTGCAGGTATCGGTATTGTAATCTGTGTGTATATTTTGATTGATAAACGTGCTTTGGGTAGAAGATTTACTAAATTGCTGGGGCTTGTTTTTAAAGATGAAATGAAGGAAAAAGTCATTAAATTCGGTCACACAATCAATGAAACATATTCTTCTTTTCTTACAGGACAGTGTCTTGAGGCGGTTATTTTGGGAATTATGATGTTTATTGCGCTCGCAATTTTCAGGGTTCCGTATGCGGCATTGATTTCGGTTTTGGCAGGAGTATTTTCATTTATCCCATTTATTGGTTCTTTCCTTGCCTGTGGATTTGGTGCATTATTAATTGTACTCACAAATCCGATTATGGCATTGGTGGAAATTGCCGTATTTTTGGTGGTTCAGTTCGTGGAAGGACAGTTCATCTATCCAAGAGTGGTAGGTGATTCGGTTGGTTTGCCTGCAATTTTTACATTGATTGCGGCAATTTTAGGTGGAGAAATGTTCGGTATTCTTGGTATGATTTTTGCAATTCCTCTGACGGCGGTTATCTATACATTACTTCGCGATATGTCAATTGAGAAGGAAGCAAAGCAAATTCCGTCACCGGCTGTAGAAACGGAGCAAGCAGAAACTGAAACGGTAGAAGAGACAAAAGAAGATGAATCTGAAGCTGACGAATGAAGATAAGGAAGAATTTCATAAATCCTGCAAAGCGGTCTTAGAGACGGAAAGAGTGCGTCTTGGAATAGGGACCTTGAGTGAAAAAACAGTTCACGCGGTATTAAAGAGGTATCTTGTACCGGATGAAACATATCATGAAATCAAGTGTGGAAGATATGTGGCAGATATTTTAATCGATGGGGAAATTATGGAAATTCAGACGGCCGGTTTTAACAGACTTCGGGGTAAACTGGAGGAATTTCTAAAGGATAAAGATGTTACGGTTGTATATCCGATACCGCATACGAAGTGGCTTATCTGGATTGATGAAAATACGGGTGAGTTTTCCGAAAAAAGGCGTTCGCCCAAAAAGGGGAACTATTATGAGGCTTTTTATGAGTTGTATAAAATAAAGATGTTTCTAAAGCATCCGAACCTGCATTTTCGCCTGATACTTATGGATGTGGAGGAGTACCGGTTATTAAATGGGTACAGTGCGGATAAAAAAAGAGGTTCTCACAGATTTGACAGAATCCCGGTTGAACTGGTGGAAGATAAGTTTTTAAATTCCCCGGAGGATTTTAAGGAACTGGTGCCAAATGAGCTATGTGAGCCGTTTACAACGAAGATGTTTCAAAAGGCAACCAAATTATCATCAAAGAAAGCCGGAGCAGCGGTGAACGTGCTGGCGCATCTGAATGTGATAAAACAGGTTGGAAAAGAAAAAAATGCCTATCTTTATGAACGGAACTTTTAAGAAAAAAGGCATATGATAAACTAATGAATATAGTTAAGGAGAATACAAAATGGGAGTAGTAGCATTAACTGCCCTGGGAATAGGTGGTGCCACCGTTATAGGGGCACTTATCGGTTTTTGCTTTAAGAAAATTGATGAAAAGTGGAATGATGGTATACTCGGTTTTGCAGCGGGAATCATGCTGGCTGCGGCTATTTTGGGACTGATTATTCCATCTATGGAGCAGGCTGGAAAAAGTGGCATTTGGATGACGGTAGCGGGCGTTTTATGCGGGGCAGTTTTTTTGAATTTTGCTGATAAACTGACACCACATCTGCATCATTTGACCGGTGTAAAGGAAGAAGAACACAAAAACAATGCACATTTGAACAAAGTTATGCTTTTTGTACTTGCAATCGCCATACATAATCTGCCGGAGGGGTTGGCAGCAGGAGTAGGCGTTGGTGCAGGCGATATGGGAAATGCTTTGACAATTGCGTTTGGAATTGCATTGCAGAATATTCCGGAGGGAATGGTTATTATTTCTCCGATGATTTTAAGCGGTGTTTCCAAAGGGAGAACCTTCGTGATTGCGCTTATGACAGGACTTGTGGAAGTGGTGGGTACTTTTATCGGATATCTGGCCGCAGGTGTTTCGGCGGCAGTATTACCGTTTTGTCTGGCATTTGCCGGGGGAACGATGCTCTATGTTATCAGCGATGAGATGATACCGGAAACTCATAGTCACGGATACGAAAGACTCGCCACATATGCATTGCTTATCGGCTTTTTGGTTATGGTTTTGATGGATACCTTTATGGCATAAAACGGTGGGAAATTGCTCCTATAATCGAAAAAAATGCTTACGAAGAAAAAAAATTTTTGTTAAAATTAAATTTGTAAGGCAAACTGATTAATCGTTTCGCCCATTGGGCGGGGCGATTTTTTTTCCAAGTTAAGAAAAGGAGTAATGGAATGTTTTCAGTAGGTGAGTATATTGTGTATGGAACAACAGGCGTATGTAAAGTAGAGGAAATAGGAACATTGCAGATGTCATGTGTTAGTAAAGATAAGTTGTACTATACAATGACACCGCTTGGCTCACAGGGAAGCAAGGTCTACGTGCCCGTAGACAGTGATAAGGCAGTTATGCGCCCGGTAACATCGAAAGATGATGCAAAAGCACTGGTGGAAGAAATTCCGTCCATTGAACTTTTATGGGTAGATGACGAGAAAAGACGAGAGGATATATACAAGACAGCTTACCGTAGCTGTGATTGCAGGGAGTGGATTAAAATTATAAAAACACTCTATTTACGAAAAATGTCCCGAATTGCAGAAGGGAAAAAAGTGACAGTGGTAGATGGTAAGTATCTTCACATGGCAGAAGAAAGATTATATGAAGAACTCGGATTGGCGCTCGGGATGGACAAGGACGAAGTGATAGAATACATTACGCAGAGTGTGGAAAAAAGTAAAGAAGTGAACTGTTAAAACGAGGAAAAAAGCATTGTGGAAACACAGTGCTTTTTGTATAATTAGGGTGAATTTGGTAAGGAATATAAAAGAAACTAAAGACACACATTACAGGAGAAATCAATGAAATTTCTAAAAGAAAATCTACCAAGAGGAAAAGCAGCTTGGATACTTTTAGGGGTATCCCTTGTTATCTGTATTTTGACAGGACTTGGCATCTGGGCAACTTATTACTATTTTGAAAATCCACAGATGTTCAGGGACTTTGTGGAAGAACATTATGTTTTAGGTGTTCTGATTATGCTGTTTATGTTTATTATACAGGTGATTCTGGCGCTGATTCCGGGAGGCCTTTTGGAGGTTGCCTGTGGCTATGCCTTTGGCTCGGTAGCAGGAGGAATTATTGCAGTTACAGGTATTATGACAGGTAGTGCATTGACAATTGTCCTAGTCAGAAAATTTGGTAAAAAGTTTGCCGAATTGTTCTATCCGAAGAAAAAAATTGAAAGCATTTCCATACTTAAAAATAAGAAAAAGAGAAATATACTTGTTTTTCTGGTGTTTTTTATTCCGGGGACGCCGAAAGACTTATTGACTTATGTGGTCGGTCTTACGGATATGAGCATTCCGATGTATCTTTTGATTACGGGAATTGCAAGAACTCCTGCAATTTTGATTTCCACGATAGGCGGGGATGCACTGGGGCTTGAAAATTATATGCATGGGCTCTTGTTTTTAGGAGGACTTGCATTAGTTAGTGGAATCGGTGTATTAATCTATCGTAAAATTCATAAAAAGGAAGAATAGCAGGTTGATTTTTTGGAAAAAAAAGTATAACATAAAAGAGTATTTTTTACGACTTTATCAAAAGATAGGAGGAAGAAAATGGAGAAATTTTTCAAAGTCAAAGAAAATGGCTCAACAGTGAAAACTGAGATTATGGCCGGTGTTACCACATTTATGGCAATGGCTTACATTTTAATGGTTAATGCAGGAATGTTTGCAGATCCGTTCGGAGATGGTACAAACGTTCTTGGAGTAAGTTATGGTGCAATTTATATTGCCACAGCAATTTCAGCAGTAGTAGGTACAGTGCTTATCGGTTTACTCTCAAACCTTCCGTTGGCACAAGCTTCAGGTATGGGTCTGAATGCATTCTTTGTTTATACAGTATGTGTTGGACTTGGACTTACATATCCAAATGCATTGGTGTTAGTTTTACTTGATGGCGTTATCTTCATTATTTTAACAGTAACAGGACTTCGTAAGCTTATTTTTGAAGCGATTCCTGATGCAGTAAAGAAAGCAATTCCGGCAGGTATCGGTTTATTTATTGCATTCCTTGGATTGCAGAACGCAGGTATTGTTGTTAACGATTCAGCTACTTGTGTAAATCTTGTATCAATGAACCTTTTAGGTTCAGCTACATGGGCATCAATTATGCCGATTTTAGTAACAATTTTTGGTCTTTTAGCAATTGCGATTCTCTCTAAGAGACAGGTAAAAGGAGCAATCCTTTGGGGTATTTTAGGAAGTGCAGTTGCTTACTATGCTTTAGGCTTTACAGTACCGGGCTTCTATGACGGATTTGCAGCAAGCTTATCTTTCAATCCAATTGATTCTTTCAAAGCATTTGGTTCAGAAGCTGTATTTAAAGTATTTACAGAAGGTTTTGACTTCTCAGCATATATTGCTGCAAATGGTACAGCAAACCTTGTTCTTGTAATTGTTACATCCGCTTTAGCATTCTGCCTTGTAGATATGTTTGATACAATGGGAACATTGTATGGTGCATGTGCACGTGGCGGTTTATTAGATAAAGATGGCAACGTTCCAAATATGAACAAAGCTATGCTTGCAGACGCTGTTGCTACAACAACAGGTGCTATCTGCGGTACATCTACTGTTACAACATTCGTAGAATCTTCATCAGGTGTTGCTGAAGGTGGTAGAACAGGTCTTTCTTCAATGGTAACAGCTGCATTATTCCTTATTGCAATGTTCTTAAGCCCTGTTGCACAGTTGATTCCATCTTGCGCAACAGCAACAGCACTTATTTATGTTGGTATCTTAATGGTTAACTGTGTAAAAGATATTGATTGGACAGATGTAGAAGTTGGTGTTCCGGCATTCCTTGCTATGGCAATTATGCCATTTACTTACAACATCAGCTATGGTATTGCATTTGGTCTTATTTCATACATCATCATTAAACTTGGTATGGGCAAAATCAAAGATATTAAGATTGGTACATGGATAATTGGAATTATGTTCACAATTATGTTCTTTGTAACACACTAATTACATATTTACAAAATGAAAAGCGCCGTAAGGAGAGTTCCTTACGGCGTTATTTTTTTGCCTTTTTATATTTTAAATTTGAATTCTTCGCCTTTTGCTATGCGAATAAGATTCTTGTAATGCTTCATAATAATTATACAGGAAAGAACTGCAACCATTGTAACAACGAGCCAGTTTTTTGTATCGAAGAATAAGAATATCGGATAGCTGATAACGGTCGCCATTGTGGCAAGAACTATGTATTTTGTAATCAGGGTGATTAATATAATACAAATACCAATGACTATAAAATATTTCCAATGAATGCCAAGGGACATACCTAAAAAGGATGCAAAGCCTTTTCCACCTTTAAATTTCAAATAGAATGGGAACATATGCCCCATAACGCAGGCAACACCTGCTATGTACGGCAAATAGTTGATATCCGGGAAAATCAGTCTTACAAGTATTACTACAAGCGTACATTTGAAGATATCGCAGGCACCGACTAAAACGCCGAGTCCTTTGCCGACAGTAATAAAGGTGTTGGAAGCTCCCAGATTTTTGGAACCGGTATTTTGCAAGTCCACTTTTTTTACCTTGGAAATAATAAATGCCAGATTAAAACAACCAAGTAAATACCCAATTAGGATTGCAACCGCGAAGGGAGTAATCGTTTGTAACATAAAATGTACCTCCTCATTTGTTGTAGTTTAATTAAACCATAGTCGTAAATAGTTCGTCAATAAAGGAATAGAAGTTAGAAAATGAAAAAGAGAAGAAAATCCTATTATAGAAGGCTTATCATAGTAATGGCTGTATTTATTGTTGCAGGGGTATTTATTAAGGTACTGGATCATTATGGAAGCAGTGACAGTTCGCCGGAGTATCCCGGTTATAGTCAGAGGAATTTGGAAGAAATTATAAATTTGACAGAGGTCTACACGGGGGCGATGGATGAGGAAACTGCAAGAGAACTTTTTTTACAAACAGGGCTTGGAGCGGAAGGTGTGGAGGCGGTCCGTGATTTGTGTAGTAACCAAACGGAATTTTACAACATGTTAAAGGTATATCAGGAACAACTGTTTAAAGGTGTGGGAGAAAAAAAGATTGTAGATTTAAAAACGGGGGATATTCTCGTATCTATGTCGCAAAGGCTTTGTTTTTATCCACATGGTCACGCGGCAATTGTAATAGATGGGGATAAAAATCAAATTTTAGAAGCCAGAAGCTATAAGGCCGGAAGCTGTGTTTGCGAATTGTCAAAGTGGTCGAAACTGTCATCCTTTGTCGTGCTGAGGGTAAAAGAAGAAGTAATTGCCGAATTGACGGACGAAGGGTATGAGAATCCTGCCAGGAGCGCAGCGGCTTATGCATCCCAAAATCTGACGGGACTAAAATACAGTCTTTTAAAAGATTTAAGACCACTAAATGAGTCGACACCGGAATATACCCAGTGCGCACATCTTGTTTGGTATGCCTATTTTGCGGTGGGTCTGGATATTGATGAAAACAGAGGTCTCATTGTGAAACCCAAGGATTTTCTGCAATCCGATGTATTGGAAATTGTCCAGGTGTTTGGAATAAAGCCGGACAAATTACTAAAAATGCGTGATGAATAAAAACGGTAAAAGTGTAAAAAATAGGTAGTAGATAGAAGGGAAAACGGAGGAAAAATGGCAGGAACAGTTTACATCAAATTAGAGCAAAAAACACAACTTATGAAACCGGATGTGACTGTCGGGGATTTGGGTACAGTGTTTTGTAATGATGTGCATGTGCAAAGTTACGTCAGAACAATACAGTTATATAAATTTTCCAATAAACAGGGAACACCCAAAAAACCGAACAGGGTAATTATCAGTGTTATGCAGATTATCAAAATGGTTCAGGAAAAATATCCGGGATATACGGTCATTAATTTGGGAGAACCGGATGCGATTGTGGAGCTCGTAAAAGTGAAAAAATACAAATCCGTTTTCGTATGGATTAAAGTGCTGCTGGTATGTCTTGTTTGTTTTTTTGGAACAGCATTTACCATTATGGCTTTTCATAATGATGTAGGCATTACTGCAGTTTTTTCAAAATTTTATGAAAATGTAACGGGAAAAGTATCGGATGGGTTTTCCGTTCTGGAAGTTTCATATACTGTAGGGTTGGCAGCCGGAATGTGCATTTTCTTTAATCACATAGGTGGAAGAAGATTGACAAAAGACCCAACGCCAATCGAAGTAGAAATGCGTATTTATGAGGATGAGGTCAATCGTGCATTGATTGCAACATCGGAAAGAGAAGGAAAAGAAATTGATGTGGACTAATGTATTTTTGGCAATAACGGGTTTGTCAGCAGGATTACTGATATCCTTTGGGATGTTTACGGTATTGTTTGTTATTGGAATGATTCCCAGATTTGCCGGAAAAACTCATACCGGAGACAAAATTATTTGGTATGAAGAAAGCGTTATATGGGGGAGTGTTATCGGCGGAATCTTCAGTTTGTTTTATCCATGGATAGATATTGGAAGTTATATGGGAGAACAGGGGAGTCTTACAGCATTAGGATTCAGTGGATTTTTTGCGGGAGTGTTTGTAGGATGTCTTGCACTTGCGATTGGTGAAATGCTCAATACAATTCCCATTTTTACAAGAAGAATTGGATTCAGACACGGTCTGGGATTGGCGGTAACGAGTATGGCACTGGGGAAATTTGCGGGAAGCCTATATTTCTTTTGGGCAGGTTTTAGTAATGGATAAAAGTAAAGGAGTCAGAGAATGGACAGTAAGTTAAGTAAAGCACAGGAAAAAGAGTTTGAGAATTATGTAAACCAAGTAACGCCAAAGAAAAACTTGTGGCTACAGATGATAAAAGCCTTTTTTGTAGGTGGATTCATATGCCTTATCGGACAAGTTCTTATCTGGATAGGAATGAATTATTTCGGGCTTGATCAGGAAATAGCAGGAACGTGGTGCTCGGTTATTCTTGTATTGACGTCGGTTACTTTGACGGGGCTTAACTGGTACGGTCCGATTGTAAAGTTTGGCGGTGCGGGAGCACTGGTACCGATTACGGGCTTTGCCAACAGTGTTTCCAGTACAGCTATTGAATACAAGAGGGAGGGACAGGTTTTTGGTATCGGTAGTAAAATTTTTACCATTGCGGGGCCTGTAATTTTGTATGGTATTGTGACCAGTTGGATTTTAGGGCTTTTCCTCTGGATAGGAGAATTTTTCAAATAGCTATTGATTCTGATAAAAACGGCTGATATTTAGAAATTAAGGGATAGAGGTTGTGTAAAAGTGCAAAGGAGGAATTTTTATGACAGAGCAGGTAAAAGCAGAAAGTTTAATTTTAGCAGAGGGACAGTATTACAGTATGGACTGTCACGAAACGCAATTGAATAATAATGTACTTATAGTAGGGGCAGCGGGTTCAGGAAAAACCCGCTCTATTGTGTCGCCCAATATTTTGCAGGCTACGGGAAGTTATGTGATTACGGACCCTAAGGGACAGTTACATAAAAAATACGGTAGCTACTTAGAAAAAAGAGGTTATACCGTCAAAGTACTGGATCTGATTCATCCCGAAAACTCGGTTTGTTATAATCCGTTTCATTACATACGAAGCACGAAGGATATTATTAAAATAGCGCATATGTTTATGGATTGTAGTATGCAACAGGAATATGTCAGGGTGGATCCTTTTTGGGAGGAGTCCGATGAGATGTTTTTATCAGCATTGATTGGATATTTATACCTGCATCGTCCTAAGCATGAGCAGACTATTAAGAACATTTATAAGCTGATGTATGCTTGCGAAATACAGGAAAATTATTCGGAGGCTACCAATGTACTGGACAGAATCTTTCGTGAGGTGGAAAAACAGAATAAAGATGACTTTGCCGCAGCCCAGTATAAAAAATTCAGACAGGGAGCCGGGAAGACGTTATGTTCCATCCTGATTTCCTTAAGTGCCAGACTTGGCAGATATGATTATCCGGAGTTTCATAAAATGACGGAAGTGGATAGTATCGACTTGGGAAGTATCGGCAAGGAAAAGACGGCGGTCTTTGTCATCATCAGTGATAAAGACAGGAGTATGGACGGTTTTGCCAATATTTTCTATAGCCAGGCGATGGATGAACTGTGTCGGGTAGCAGATGATGAATGCGAGGATGGAAGGCTTCCGATACCTGTCAGATTTATTCTGGATGACTTTGCCACAAATTGCAAAATTACGGACTTTCCACGTATGATTTCCTCAATCCGTTCCAGAGGAATTTCTACTATGATGATACTGCAATGTGAAGCACAATTGCAAAACTGTTATGGTGTGGATGGAAGAACTGTCATAGCAAACTGTGATACATATATTTACCTTGGCGGAAATGACTTGGAAACGGCTGAGGCAATTTCAAGAAGATGCGATGTGCCTCTTGGAAAAATCCTGTATATGCCCATTGGGACCAACTGGATTTTCCGTAGGGGACAAAGGCCGGTAAATGGGAAAAACTTCGAACTGGAGCCTTTTGAAGAAAGGTTGCTAAGGAATGGCAAAAATGATAAAATCAAATAAAGAATTTACTGATTTTACGGGGGTATAAAATAGGGGTATGGCTAATTTTATCAATGATGAAATTTTGATATGGGTTACGTTGTCAGATAAGTATAAAGATGCTGTGTTAGAGAAAAATCCCAAGGTATTTGAGGAATTGTATCAAAAAGCCAGGGAGATGAATGAAGTTAAATATACATATTATCATGGACGTGGTTCAAATCCCAATCAAAAAATAGAAATTCAGTTTTTAAGAAAAAATTTTCAAGCCATAATGACTTTACTTGAAAAACATATGGGTTCTTATGATGATATCGAGGACGTTTATGAATTATTGGAAATTGAAGCCTTGAAATCTGAGCATGAAGAACTGATTGCGGAATATATTGAGATCTATTTAGAAAGAAGACTGGAAGAAGTATTTTCCATATTGGAAAGTCGTTTAGAGAAAAGAGAACGGGAAAAACGGGCGGAGGAACTGCCTAAAATGCCGCCGGATGAATTTGAATTTCCGGTAAGTTTTTCTGCGGAAATGAAAGCTTATATAGAAGAACTTCGTTATGTCATGAGAAGCTTAGACAGTATAGGCAGTGTCGGACAGATTTTTTCTAAAAAATTGTTGATTTCTATTGATGACGGTTGGGGATATTCGGCCTTTTTAAGAGTGATTCGTGCAGAATTGGAACGCTATTATGACGATAACGGCAAGGAAATGAAAATAGAAGAAATTTCACTGTCCCCAAATAATGGAATTGATTTGTGGAGAGGTCAGGCGGGAAAAATAAAAGATGTTTCAGAAGATAGAGTGAAATATAATCGCTTTTCTATCCTATCCTATGATATGCGTGAGTGGGTAGATTATTTATCAAAGCCGGAACTTTTGAATGAAATAAGAAGAATGGGACAGTATGCAAAAAATATTTTAGTGATTTTCAGACTTCCGTATATGGATATGAAGACGGTGAAAAATATTGAGCAGACTCTAAGTAATGTGGTTTCGCTCCGTTCAATTGTTATACCGCCTGTTAACGCAGAAAATATGGTGGTATATTTGAAAGACAAGCTGAAGGAGGCACGTTTTTTTGCAGATGCAGATTGTGACGAAATTTTAGAACAGTGGATATGCCAGGAAAAAAATGAAGGTAACTTTTTCGGATATAAGACGTTGGATAAAATGGCGGGAGAACTGATTTATCACAAGGCACTACATAGTGATTTAAATGAAATGTCAGAGGAAGAGATTAAACAGATTCATATAGCAGATGTTAAACCCATGGTAAGCAATGTGCTTGAAGATGAAGATGCCTACGAATTGTTAAATGAATTAATCGGCATGGCACAGGTGAAAACAAGAGTAAGAGAGATTGTTGCACAGATAAAGTTGCAAATGACTTTGGAAAGCCAAGGGAGAAAGATTGAAAAGCCTTCTATGCATATGCTGTTTTTAGGTAATCCGGGAACAGGAAAAACTACTGTGGCAAGGATTATTGGACAGATTTTTAAGCAAGAGGGCATTTTGAAAAAAGGTTTTTTCTATGAAAAGGCAGGAAATGACTTTATAGCAAGATATGTAGGTACAGCGGCACAGGCAATTCGGACAACTTGTAGGGATGCATATGGCTCCGTATTGTTTATTGATGAAGCCTATGGTATGAATGTGGCAACCAGTAAGGGCACTGTTGCCGACGAAACGGTTCCGGTGTTGGTTGCTGAAATGGAAAATCACAGAGGGGATATGTGTGTGATTTTGGCCGGATATCAGGAGGAAATGGCAGAATTTTTAAAAGTGAATTCGGGTCTGGCAAGCCGGATTCCGCACGTAATCGAATTTCCAAACTATACAAAGGATGAACTTTTACAAATCTTCTTACAGATGATGGAAAAGAGTTTTGCATATGAAGAAGCATTATTAGAAGAGGTAACAGAGTATATTCAAAATATACCAAAAGAACAGTATGAGGCAAAGGAATTCAGTAATGCCAGATTTGTCCGGAACTTATTTGAACATTTGTGGGGAAAAGCCGCATATCGTATGAGTTTATCGGGAGAAAAGGACGTTATTTTAAAGAAGGAAGATTGGGTCAATATATTGGCAGAAGAGAATTTTAAAAATATGGTGGAAGAAAAACCGAAAAGAACCATTGGTTTTACACCGGTATAAAAGGCGAAGGAGATAAATAGTATGTATGATTACCTGATAGTAGGAGCCGGACTTTTTGGGGCGGTTTTTGCCTATGAAGCGAAGCAAAAAGGCAAGAAAGTGTTGGTGATAGATAAGAGGGCACATATTGCCGGAAATATCTATACAGAGAATGTAGAAGGAATACAGATGCATAAGTACGGCGCACATATTTTCCATACGTCCAATAAGAAGGTGTGGGATTATGTAGGGCAGTTTGCAGAGTTTAACCGGTATACCAACTCGCCTGTGGCAAGATACAAGGATGAATTGTATAATATGCCGTTCAATATGAATACTTTCAGTAAAATGTGGGGTGTTGTGACTCCTAAAGAGGCAAAGGAAAAAATCGACAGTCAGATTGCCGAGGCGGGCATTAAAGAACCAAAGAACCTGGAAGAACAGGCAATCAGCCTGGTAGGCAGGGATATCTATGAGAAACTTGTAAAAGGCTATACGGAAAAACAATGGGGGAAACGTGCCGATGAACTTCCTTCTTTCATTATCAAAAGATTACCGGTGCGTATGACCTATGATAACAATTATTTTAATGATTTGTATCAGGGGATACCGATTGGCGGATATACGCAGATTGCCCAGAAGATGTTGGAAGGGATTGAAGTACGTCTGAATACAGATTTCTTCGTGAACAGGGAAGAATTAGAAGCCTTGGCAGATAAAATCGTATTTACCGGAATGATTGATGAATATTTTGATTACTGTTACGGGGAATTGGAATACAGAAGTCTGCGATTTGAATCTGAAATTTTGGATGAGGAAAATTATCAGGGAAATGCAGTTGTGAATTATACGGAATACGAAATTCCATATACCCGAATCATCGAGCATAAGCATTTTGAATTTGGGTGCCAGAACGGTAATTATAATCCAAAGACGATTATTACTCGTGAATATCCTGCAACATGGAAAAAGGGTGATGAACCATATTATCCGATGAATGATGATAAAAATAATGAATTATTTGCAAAATATAAAGAACTTGCCGATAAGCAGGATAAGGTTATTTTTGGCGGACGTCTCGGTATGTACAAGTACTTTGATATGCATCAGGTAATTGAAGTGGCGCTTAATGTGGCAGAGGAAGAATTGAAATAAGAAGAAATGAGGAGGCACGGTATGAACAGGGACAAAGCCGTTCAAAATATGTCTTTAAAACAAAAAGTTGCATATTGCAGCGGTGAAGACTGTTGGCATACAAAAAGTGTGCCTTCTTGTGATATTGGCAGTATTATGGTAGCAGACGGTCCGCACGGGCTCAGAAAGCAGGAAAATACTGCAGATATTCTGGGGCTTAATGAGTCTGTAAAAGCTACCAGTTTTCCGACCGCATCCGTATTGGCATGTAGTTTTGATGTTGACTTAACTAGTCAGGTTGGAAGTGCAATCGCTCTGGAAGCAAAAAACAACGAAGTAGGTGTGGTTTTAGGTCCCGGGGTGAATATCAAAAGAAATCCGTTATGCGGCAGAAATTTTGAATATTATTCAGAAGATCCGTACCTGGCAGGAAAGCTTGGTGCGGCTTTTGTAAATGGTTATTAACCGATGTGCTACGAGGGGATTGGGGCTTTGACGGTGTTGTAGTAACGGACTGGGGTGCTATGAACAACCGTATCGCCGGCTTTAGGGCGGGATGCGACCTTTGTATGCCGGGTGGTTCGGCATATATGGAGGCTGAAACCGTAGAGGCGATAGAGAAAGGGCAGTTGTCTGAGCGGGATATAGATATGTCTGTTGCCAGAATTCTTTCTCTTGTAGAAAGTAAGAGGGCGGTTTTTGAAAACAGCACACCAAAAACAGAGAGAGAATTAAAGGCATTTGAAAAGATAGAATTAAAAGCAGGTGAAAGCAAACGTGTAACGTTTGAACTGGACGACAGAGGTTTTTCTATCTGGCAGAATGGATGGGTTGTTCCGGGAGGAGAGTATAAAATTTGTGTTGGTGCAAGCTGTGAAGATATACGGCTTGAGCATATGATTAGAAAAGATGGTGCAAATATAAACTATGCCGGTCTGCCCAAATGGTATACGAATTTAAATAACTCGTCTGGTCAACAAGACTTTGAAATGCTTCTTGGAAGAAAAATTGAAGAGAAGACAGTCAAAAAAGGTGAATATACAATGCAGAATACCATTATGGAGATGAAAGATGATTCTTTTGTTATGCGAATGGTTTTCAAAGTGATTGAAAATATGATGGCCAAGAAATTTGGTGGAAAAAAGGATTATAGAAATCCCACTTTTAGAATGATGGTAGTGACAGCTGCGGATTGTACCCTTAGCGGTATGAAAATAACAGAGGCATAAAAAATTATCTCATAGAGGGGCTTTTGGAAATGGCCAACGGTCACTTTTTTAAAGGCATAGGAAAAATGATGAAGCGGGTAAAATAAAAATGACAGAATTAGAGCAGTATTACAACAAATTTAATGAAGAAAAACGTCTAAATTCAAGACATGGACAGGTGGAGTTTATTACTTCTATGAAATACATCCATGAATATATTCCGAAAGACAGAGAAAATGGAGATATCAAGATTTTGGATATCGGTGCCGGAACAGGAAGATATTCGGTTGCTTTGGCAGAAGAAGGATATGATGTGACAGCAGTAGAACTGGTAAAATACAATCTGGGAATCTTGAAAAAGAAAAACAGCAGTGTAAAAGCAATGCAGGGGAATGCATTGAAATTATCTAAACTTCAGGATGAAACCTTTGATGTGACGCTTCTTTTTGGACCGATGTACCATTTGTTTGGGATGGATAACAAGAAAAAAGCATTAGAGGAAGCGAAGCGTGTTACTAAAAAAGGCGGTGTGATTTTGGTTGCATATTGTATGAATGAATACAGTGTCATTACGTATGCTTTCAAAGAGAAAAATTTAAAAGAATGTATTAGGGATAATCGTTTTACGGACAACTTCCGTACCGTTTCAGATGAAAAGGATTTGTACGATTATATGCGTGTGGAAGAAATTACGGAATTATCCCGGTTGGTCGGGCTTGAAAGAATCAAACTGATTTCACCGGATGGACCTGCAAACTATCTGCGTCCCGTACTAAATCAGATGGATGAAGAAGAATTTGAATTTTTTATTAAGTATCATCTCGCTACATGTGAACGTCAGGATTTAATCGGAGCAGCGGCACATACCGTTGATATTTTAAGAAAGGTATAATTAAAGTTTTGCAATATGTTTTTTCAATAATTTGACCACATAAGCAGACAAAATAATCTTGACTATGTCAGTCAAAACAAAAGGAAATACGCAAATCGACAGCACAGAAGTAATGGAAATGCTTCCTGTGCTGTTTGTATATAACAAAAGATACCAGGCTGTTCCAAAAGCATAGCATACTGAAAGACCAAGAAGCATGGAAACACAATAACCAATAAATGTGAATTTATTTTTTTTAGAGAATATGTGAAGGAATGCGCCCGAAACGATGACGGTCAATAAAAATCCTAGCAGATAACCACCTGTTACACCAAGAAGAGTTCCGATTCCGCCTTTGAAACCTGAAAAAACAGGCAATCCGATAGCGCCCAAAAGTAAATAAAGGCAGACACTGATAAACGCTCTTTTGGTACCAAGGAGCCCAAGAATTGTGAAAAGGGCAAAGGTTTGCATCGTAAAGGGCACATAGAAAGGAATTGTAATAAAAGCGCAGACAATCATAATGGTTGTGGAAAGTGCAATAAAGACCATATCTTTTGTTGTAGATTTCATACAAAACTCCTTTCTCTTTTTGTGTTATTAATGCTAGAATAAACGGAAAAACAGATAATGTCAACTACACAATGGAAAATGTTAACAATAAAGACTTTGCCTTATTTTCGGGGATTTGTTATAATGTGGCTTGGATATAAGGCATATGGAAAATTAGGAGTTTGTTATGCAGTACAAAATTCAAAATGGTGCAGTCGTATTTGGCGCCGATGTTATTTTAAAAAATGTAAACTTTGATATAAAGAACACAGAGAAAATTGCCATTGTAGGTAGAAACGGCTGTGGGAAAACCACATTGCTCAAGCTGATTGCGGGAGAAGTGGATTTACATAAGCGTGACAGCGATGAAGATGTTTTTATCGTAAAGAGCGGTAATCCGGAAATCGGTTATTTGAAACAGATGGCTTTTGAAGATAAGACCATTACGATGGAAGAAGAGGTCCGCAAAGCTTTTTCAAAAATTATCACAATGCAGAAAGATTTGGAAGACAAACGGCGTATTATGGAAAGTGACCCGTCTGAGCAGAATATAAAAATTTATACAGCTCTTCACGATCAGTTTGTATATTTAGGCGGATATTATTTTGAAAAGGAATACGAGATTGTATTAAAAGAGTTTGGCTTTTCGGAGGAAGATAAGAAAAAACGTCTGGAAGAGTTTTCCGGTGGTCAGCAAACCAAGATTGCATTTGTAAAGATGCTTTTAAGTAAACCGGACATTTTACTTCTTGACGAGCCTACCAACCATTTGGATATGCGCACCATTGAGTGGCTTGAACAGTATTTGAAGGATTACAAAAGGGCGGTTGTTATCGTATCCCATGACCGAATGTTTCTTGACAGAATTGTGGATGTTGTCTATGAAATTGAATATAAAACGCCTAAAAGATATGTGGGCAATTATTCGTCTTTTATGCAGCAAAAGAAGCAAAACTATGAAAAAAGGCTGAAGGATTATAAGGAGCAGCAGGCGGAAATTGCAAGGTTAAATGAAATTGTAGAGAAGTTTAAAAACAAGCCGACAAAAGTGGCGATGACACGTTCAAAACTGAAACAGATTGAACATATGGATATTATTGATGCACCGGAGCAGTTCGATACGAAAAGCTTTCGGGCCAATTTGACTCCGCGCGTGGAAACAGGAAAAGATGTACTAAGCGTTAGGGAGCTTGTCATCGGGTATGGCACACCGCTAGCGACTATATCTATGGAGGCAAAAAAAGGCAAAAAGTATGGTATTATTGGCGGAAACGGAATTGGTAAATCTACCTTTTTAAAGACGTTGACCGGAAAAGTCGATGCACTTGGAGGAGAATTTGCTTTTGGACCGAAGGTTGAAATCGGGTATTTTGACCAGCAGATGGCACAGTATACAAGTGATAAGCAGGTCATCGATGATTATTGGGATGAGTTTCCTACACTTACCCAGACAGAAGTGAGAAATGAACTTGCCGCTTTTTTGTTCACGGGAGATGATGTATTTAAACGTGTTAATATGTTATCCGGTGGGGAAAAGGTCCGACTTGCACTTTGTAAAATTTTTAAGATAAGACCGAATGTACTGATTTTTGATGAACCGACAAACCACATGGATATTGTGGGAAAAGAAACTTTGGAACAGATGCTTCTTGACTATGAAGGAACAGTGCTGTTTGTATCCCATGACCGTTACTTTGTGAAGCGTATTGCAGATGAACTGCTGGCTTTGGAGGAAGGACGTGTAGAATATTATGCGTTCGGCTATGAGGAATATGAGGAAAAGAATGCCGCACGTAATGCAAAATATTTAGAGCAGATGGCATTTACAAAAGAGCACGTGTCTGCGTCTTCCAAAGATGAAAAGAATGAGAAACCAAAGAATTATAATCCGGGAAAAGAGGAATCAAAAAGACGACGTAAATTGGAAAAATTAGAAGGTGAAATTGCAGCTTTGGAAGAAAAACTGGAACAGTTAAAGCAGGAACTGACTTTGCCTGAAAACGCATCTGATTATACTCGTCTTCAGGAAATACAGGACAATATAGACGAAGAGGAAGAAAAGCTTTTTTTACTTATGGAGGAATGGGAAAACTACGCATAGAATGAAGTCGTAAAAAATTACTACAAAATGGCAATTTTCAATTTGCTTTATTTGGTTTCTATGGTATACTAATAATACACTGTAGTAGTTGATTTAAGAAAGGTAGGAACTAAGAATGACTGCAATGACAAAGAACGATTTAATTTATACACCATGTGATGGCGTTATCATAAGCTTGCGTAAAGGTGATCAGGTACAGGCTGAGGAACATGGCAAAGATGAGTACTGGCTTACCATTAACAAAAATTGCAGGATTTTAGTATCCAAATCTAATTTGGAAACAAATTACATCGTTTTCTAAAAAACTTTGAAACTTAGACAGTCGGGCATATTGCAAGACTGTCTTTTTTGTTTTATAATAAAAATGGAACTAAAGGTCATGGATGACGAAAAAGATGGGAGTGTGACAAGATGTCAATGAATATTAGAGGAAATACAGATTATAGTTTACTTTTTTCATCACTTTCAACAAAGCAGAGCCCATCTGCGAGCTTTTTTGGAAGTACAGGTAAGATGTCTGATTTGACATCAACTGTACTTGGTGGAGGCAGTAGTTCGAGTGGAATTAATCTTGGTGATTATGCATCAATCAAGAATGGTTCTTATAAGAAACTTCTCAAATCATATTTCAATATGAAAGCTGAGCAGGAGAAGTTAGCTACTGACGAGACAAAGAAGACAGATGAAACAAAGGACAAAACAACTACTGAAAAGATAGCAACATCAGATACAGACAAGACCGATAAAGTATTTGCGACTACTTGGGATGATATTGTAGCCGAAGCAGAAGCGAAAACCGATGCAATGTATACAGAACTTGGTTTGAAAACGAATACCATATCAGCGGGGTCTTATTTGGATACATTAATTTAATACGGAGGCAGTTTAGCGATGGAGAAGAAAAATATCGACTGGGCCAATCTTGGTTTTGGCTATGTTGATACAGACATGAGATTTGTATCGAATTTCAAAGATGGTGCGTGGGATGACGGTGTATTAACCGAAGATTCTATGGTTACTATTAGTGAATGTGCGGGTGTACTTCAGTATGCACAGACTATTTTCGAAGGGATGAAGGCTTACACAACCGAAGATGGAAGAATTGTTATTTTCCGTCCGGATATGAATGCTAAGCGTATGGCAGATTCAGCTAAAAGACTTGAGATGCCGGTATTTCCGGAAGATAAATTTGTGGAAGCTGTGGCACAGGTTGTTAAAGCAAATGCAGCGTATGTTCCGCCATATGGTTCGGGTGCAACTCTTTATTTAAGACCATATATGTTTGGGTCAAACCCGGTTATCGGTGTTAAACCGGCTACGGAATACCAGTTCCGAGTATTTGCTACACCGGTTGGACCATATTTCAAAGGTGGTGTAAAACCGCTTACCATTAAAATCAGTGATTTTGACAGAGCAGCACCAAATGGTACAGGTCATATCAAAGCAGGTCTTAACTATGCAATGAGTTTACATGCAATTGTAACAGCACATGCAGAAGGCTATGACGAAAATATGTATCTCGATGCAGCGACCAGAACATATGTAGAAGAAACAGGTGGAGCGAACTTCTTGTTTATTACAAAAGATAACAAGGTTGTTACACCGAAGTCAGACAGTATTTTACCTTCAATCACAAGACGTTCGCTTATGATTGTTGCAAAAGAATATCTTGGACTTGAAGTAGAAGAAAGACCGGTTCACAAAGATGAATTGAAGGATTTTGCAGAATGTGGTCTTTGCGGTACTGCAGCAGTAATTTCACCGGTAGGAAAGATTGTTGACCATGGTACAGAAATTTGTCTTCCAAGCGGTATGACTGAAATGGGTCCTATTACAAAGCAGTTATATGACACATTGACAGGAATCCAGATGGGTAGAATTGAAGCTCCAAAAGGCTGGATTTACGAAGTAAAATAGTATAATAGGAATAATTGGAAAACCTTCGGACATACTGATAACAAATCAGTATACGGAGGTTTTTTTATGGAAAAAAATCAGACTTACAGATGTGGAAAGCAAAGCGTCAGACTTCCATATCCTGCATATATTCATTCCAGTGCATCGGTTGTTGGGACAAAAGAAGGAGAAGGATGTTTCAAGGATTATTTTGATATGATCAGCAATGATGACTATTTTGGCACTGAGAGCTGGGAGGATGCGGAGAGTACGTTGCAAAAGGAAGCGGTGACTTTGGCGCTTGGAAAAGGTGAAATAAAGCAGGAAGACGTGAATTATATTTTGTCGGGAGATTTGCTGGGACAGTCCATTGCTTCCTCCTTTGGACTTAAAAATTTTGAAAGTCCATTATTTGGATTATACGGAGCCTGCTCAACATGCGGTGAGTCGCTATCTTTGGGAAGTATGCTTATTGCGGCCGGGTATGCTGACAAATTGGTGTGTGTTACATCCAGTCATTTTGCTTCGGCAGAAAAGGAATTCCGTTATCCTTTGGCTTACGGAAATCAGCGTCCAAAGTCTTCTACCTGGACTGTCACAGGAAGTGGAGCTTTTGTGTTAAGCAATACGCCTTGGGAAAAAGACAGGGCCATAATTACAGGAGTTACAACAGGAATTATAACGGATTATGGACTGAAAGATTCCATGAATATGGGGGCTTGTATGGCGCCTGCGGCAGCGTCCACTATTTATGCCCATCTGACGGATTTTGGCGTAAAACCGGAGGAATATGACAGGATTATTACAGGAGACCTGGGAACAGTAGGGCAGACAATTTTATTTGAACTTCTACTGGAAAAAGGAATTGATATCAGCAAGCAACATATGGACTGTGGTATTGAAATCTTTGACAGTCAGGCGCAAGGGACGGAAGCGGGTGGAAGCGGTTGTGGATGTGCGGCCACAGTGTTATCTGCTTATATTTTAAAACAGATAGAAGAAGGCGTATGGAGCAAAGTATTATTTATTCCGACAGGGGCGCTTCTTAGTAAAACCAGTTTTAATGAAGGAAAAAGTGTGCCGGGAATTGCACACGCGGTAGTTATTGAAAGATGTAAATAGAATATAAAAAGGACCCGGTTTACACCGAGTCCTTTTGAAACGTTATAAATTATTTTGTGATTTCGGCAAGTGTTCTGATAACATCATCTTTTTCAAATGGTTTTGTGATGAATTCAGCAGCACCGGATTTAACCGCTTCAACAATTTTAGACTGCTGACCTGCAGCTGTAAGCATAACAACTTTAGCACTTGGGTCAAATTCACGGATTGCCCTCAATGCTTCAATACCATCCATTACAGGCATTGTAATATCCATTGTACATACAGCCGGCTGGTGCTGTTTGTATTTTTCAACACCTTCTGCACCGTTTAATGCTTCGTCTACTACGTTGTAACCGGCTTCTTCCAATACAGCGCGTAAAACTTTACGGGATGTTCTTGAGTCGTCAACGATTAATACTTTTGGACCGTTAGCATTTGAAGAAACTTCTGCAGTAACGCTTTCAGCCGTTGTAGCTTCACCATCAATCTGGATATCACTGTCAATTGCTACGTACAATACTAAATCTTTGCCTTCGATGTTAAGTGGAAGCGCATAACCGTCACCTGTTAATGTGACTTCTGTATAGCCAAATGGCGGTAACATATCGATGTTAACACCTTTTTTACTGAGTTCCGACGCAAATAAACCGTTGATACAGTTTGTAAATTCACCGATAGAATCGTATGCGTCTGCACTTACAGAAGCAAAATGTTCTTTACCATATCCGGAAGCCAATGTTAAGAGACCTGAATTGTCTGCTTCACAAGCGAAACCTACAGTGTATGTATGGTCTCCGTCAACCTGCTGTCCTGCAAGACAGTTGTATTTCACACTGTGTACAGGAACGATTTTGCCGATGTAAAAATCAGTTGAAACAAAGCGTGTGATGTTTCTTAAGGTCAAACCGATTAATTCTCGTAAATATGGTACTTCGTCAGATACGAAAATATTAACAATCTGAGTAATGTCGTTGGATTTCAATGCTGTCAAGTCTTTGGAACTGAAGTTGCTGTCCTTTAAGAATGAGAGCAAGTAGGAATCTATTTTTGAAAGAGGAATAAATCCGCTTTCAGACAATACCTGAATGAACTGGAGGTATGGATTACCCTGTTTTTTCAGTAACATACCAACCTGTTCGTCAGTTAAATAACCTTTCTCAACAGCCAAATCACCGAAACGTTTATCCATCTGAGTCTGTAAATGGTTCAACTCATCTGCCTGTTCCTTTGTTAATAATTTTTCTTCTACGGCGATTAAACCTAATTTAACACGAGTAGCTGCCTGCTGTGCAGAGAGTTCTGCATATTGGTCAGGGGTCAACGCTTTCTGTTCTACTAAATATTTGCCGAATAATTGCTTAAACATAGTTAATCTCCCTTCGAGTTACGTATATTGGTTATTTTACACTATAATTGGGTAATATTTCAATCCTTTTTTGTAAAAAGATATAACAACTTTTATAGAAATTACGTGATAAAATGGTTATATTGCAAATAAATAGCAGGATACGATGTGGAGTAAGTATGAAAAAAGTGCTGAGTTATTTAAAATATTATAAAAAGCAGACAATTCTGGCGCCTTTATTTAAAATGCTGGAGGCGTCCTTTGAACTGTTTGTACCGCTTGTTATTGCAAGCATCATCGACAGAGGGATTGAAAAAGAAGACACGACCCATATTTTATGGATGGGTGGTGTTCTTGTTTTGCTGGGAATTATCGGACTTGTATGCTCGGTAACGGCGCAGTATTTCAGCGCAAAGGCTGCAACGGGATTCGCTTCAAGACTGAGAACGGTTCTCTTTTCGCACATACAGAAGCTGTCGTTTTCACAGCTGGATGAAGCGGGGACTGCAACCTTAATTACAAGAATGACCAGTGATGTGAACCAGGTACAATCCGGTGTCAATCTGGTATTGCGTCTGTTTCTTCGCTCGCCGTTTATTGTGTTTGGTGCAATGATTATGGCATTTACCGTGGATGTGAAGGCGGCACTTGTTTTTGTTGTCACAATACCGCTTCTTTCCATTGTGGTATTCGGTATTATGCTGATTAGCATTCCTTTGTATAAAAAAGTGCAGATAGCACTGGATAAGGTGCTTGGAAAAACAAGGGAAAATCTCACGGGTGTCCGAGTAATCCGTGCCTTTAACAAAGAAGAGGAAGAAAAAGAAGATTTTTATGAAAAAAATGAAGAGTTAAATAAAATTCAGGTGTTTGTGGGCAGATTTTCAGCACTTATGAATCCGGTTACATATCTGATTGTGAACGGTGCAATTTTGTATCTGATTTGGACCGGTGCATGGCAGGTGGAAGCAGGGGCGTTAAAACAGGGTGAAGTGGTTGCACTCGTCAACTACATGTCCCAGATTCTGGTAGAACTTGTCAAACTGGCAAACCTTATCATTACGGTAACCAAGGCCATTGCCTGTGCAAACCGTATTGAAGAAGTACTGGATTTGCCGGTTGATGAAAATATAGAACAGGATGAAACCAAAGCTGAATATAAGGACGCAGTGGCTTTTGAAAATGTAACCTTTGCTTATCACAAGGATGCCCAGCCTGCGGTTTCAGACATCAGTTTTGTTGCAAAAAAAGGTGAAACCATCGGTATCATTGGTGGTACAGGTTCCGGAAAATCTACCCTTGTCAATATGTTGCCGGCCTTTTATAAACCGACAAAAGGCAAGATTTATATAGATGGAAAAAATGTCAATTCCTATGAGGAAAAAGAACTCAAGGCAAAAATCGGTATGGTTATGCAAAAGGCTGTGCTTTTTAAAGGCAGTATTGCAGACAATTTAAGCTTTGGAAAAGAGGATGCCACCGAAAAGGAAATGTGGCAGGCACTTGCAATGGCACAGGCAAAAGAATTTGTAGAGCAGAAAGAGGGCGGTTTGTCCTTTATGATAAATGAGGGTGGAAAGAATTTATCCGGCGGACAAAGACAGAGGCTGACCATTGCCAGAGCGCTTGTGAAAAAGCCGGAAATCCTGGTACTTGATGACAGTGCGTCTGCACTGGATTATGCTACGGATGCGGCCCTTAGAAAAGCCTTAAAAGAAACCGGAGACAATCAGATTACGTTTATTGTATCCCAAAGAGCGGCATCTATTATGCACGCGGATCAGATTCTTGTTTTGGATGAAGGGGAAATGGTCGGAATCGGAACTCATGAAGAACTATTGAAGAATTGTCAGGTTTACAGGGAAATTTACAATTCACAATTTAAGAAGGAGGCGGCAGTATGAAATTAGATACCTTGAAGAAGATATTTAAATACGCAAAGAAATATACACCGCTTTTTGTACTGTCGGTTATCTTTGCAACCATCACCGTTGTTACAACGTTGTATCTGCCGATATTAACGGGTGAAGCAATTGATTATATTATAGAGCCGGGAAAAGTGGATTTTGCTACAATCGGTAAAATAGTGAAGCAGGGAATTCTTGTTATGGCTATTACGGCTGTATCGCAATGGCTTATGAACACGTGCAACAATAAAATGACCTATGGAATCGTCAGAGACATCCGTAAGGACGCTTTTGACAAGATAGAAATTTTGCCACTTGGATATGTGGATACCCATTCTCATGGCGAAATTGTGAGCAAGGTTATTGCGGATGTAGACCAGTTCGCAGAAGGTTTACTTCTTGGCTTCACGCAGTTGTTTAGCGGAATTGTAACGATTCTGTGCACGTTGTATTTTATGGTAAGACTGAACTGGATTATTGCGTTGGTAGTAGTGGTTATTACACCATTGTCGCTGTTTACGGCGTCATTTATTGCAAAGAAAACCTTCCATATGTTTAAAGAACAGTCAGTGGCAAGAGGAGAACAGACTGCTTTTGTGAATGAAATGATAGAAAACCAGAAGGTGGTGAAAGCCTTTGGTTATGAAGAAAGAGCGGACGAAAGATTTGACAAAATCAATGATAAGCTGGAAAAAGCATCGATGCAGGCTACGTTCTTTTCTTCCCTTACAAATCCATGTACAAGATTTGTAAATAGCCTGGTTTATGCGGCGGTTGGAATTGTGGGAGCATTTTTTGCTATTCCCGGGAGAATTTCCATTGGTCAGTTGTCTTGCTTTTTGACCTATGCAAACCAGTACACAAAGCCGTTTAATGAGATTTCAGGCGTGGTAACGGAACTGCAGAATGCCCTTGCCTGCGCGACACGAATTTTCGGTCTGATTGAAGAAAAGCCGGAAGTGGCAGAAAGAGAACCTGCGAAAGTAATCGCAAATCAGGCAGGAGTTGTGGAACTACAAAATGTCAGCTTTTCTTATGTGGAAGAGAAAAAACTGATTCAGAATTTTAATTTAAAGGTAGAGCCCGGTCAGCGAATTGCCATCGTGGGACCGACAGGTTGCGGTAAAACGACTTTAATTAATCTGCTGATGCGCTTTTACGATGTAAAAGATGGCGCAATTTTCGTGGATGATACGGATATCAGGGATGTAAAACGAAAAGATTTAAGAAGCGGCTATGGCATGGTTCTTCAGGAAACCTGGTTGAAGGCGGGAACGATTTTTGATAATATTGCAATGGGAAAACCGGATGCGACAAAAGATGAGGTAATTGCGGCGGCAAAGGCTTCTTATGCACATGGTTTTATTATGCGAATGTCCAAGGGATATGATACGGTTATCGGTGAAGATGGTGGCAGTATGAGTCAGGGACAAAAGCAGCTTTTGTGTATTGCAAGAGTAATGCTTTCTCTTCCGCCAAAGCTGATTTTGGATGAGGCTACGTCATCTATTGATACAAGAACGGAATTGAAGATTCAGGAAGCTTTTGCTACAATGATGAAAGGGCGGACCAGTTTTATCGTGGCGCACAGATTATCTACCATCCAATCGGCAGATGTGATTTTGGTTATGAAAGATGGCAACATCATTGAGCAGGGTAATCATGAAGAACTTTTGAAGATGAAGGGATTCTATGCGAATTTGTATGAAAGCCAGTTCGCGTTGTAAACTTATGCGGAGGAAAAAGTATGAGGGAAATGGAATTCAAAATGGAAAGACAGGGACTATTGGAAGTCGGTCAGTCCATTACGGTTACGGAAGGCGTTCTGCCAAGTAACTATTATTATACGATTGACCCGTCACTAGCTATGAGCGGAAATGTTCCGTTCAATCAAAGGATGATGGCAAGAGAGGGCGTCGTAACCAATATTATGGAAAATGAACGCGGGTTTTATGTAACGGCCCGGTTCGAGGAATAGGGATATTCCGAAATAGATTAAAAACAGAAAAAAGAAACGAGGAAAAGAATTATGTTAACCAAAGTTAGTACAGACAAAGCACCGGCAGCAATCGGACCATACTCACAGGGAATTATCGCAGGCGATTTCTTATACGCATCAGGTCAGATTGCAATTAATCCTGCAACAGGAAACATCGAGGCAGAAGGCATTGAAGCTCAGGCAGAGCAGGTTATGAAAAATATCGGTGAAATTTTAAAAGCAGCAGGAGCAGACTATGCCAATGTTGTAAAAACAGGATGCTTCTTATACGATATGAATGATTTTGCGGCATTCAACGAAGTATATGCAAAATACTTTACAGAAAAACCGGCAAGAAGCTGCGTGGCAGTAAAAACATTACCAAAGAATGTACTTTGTGAAGTAGAAGTAATTGCGTACTTGGGAAAATAGGATATAAAGGAATTTAGTAAATGAAAAAAATGAAATGGAGCAGCTCATTGATGCTGTTTATGGCGGCACTCATCTGGGGCTTTGCTTTTGCGTTCCAAAGTCAGGGGATGGACCATATGGGGCCGTTGACTTTTAACGGAATACGCTTTTTAATCGGGGCAGTAGTACTTGTTCCGGTAATATTCCTGTTCAAAAAGCCCGGCGAGAAAAAGCCTGTTACAAAAGAGGCTGTTAAAGTAACTGTCCTAGGCGGCGTAGTATGTGGTTTGTGCCTGTTTGTTGCATCCAGTCTTCAGCAATTTGGTATTCAATATACTTCGGTCGGCAAAGCTGGATTTTTGACCACATTGTATATTATATTGGTTCCGATTATCGGTATTTTCTTTAAGAGAAAAGTGTCTGCTTTTGTTTGGCTTGGTGCAATTTTATCCGTAATCGGTATGTATCTATTATGCGTATCAGAGACAATGAGTATTAATAAAGGCGATATTTTTGCATTCTGTTGTGCCATTGTTTTTGCGTTCCACATATTGTCGGTGGATTATTTTGCACCGAAGACAAATGGTGTGGTCTTGTCGTGTCTTCAGTTTTTGACAAGCGGTATATGCGCTATGATTTGTGCATTTATCTTTGAACAACCGGCTATAACTGATATAGTTAACGGCATTGTTCCGCTTCTTTATGTGGGCGTAATGTCAAGCGGTGTTGCGTATACTTTGCAGATATTGGGCCAAAAAAATGCGGATCCGACCATTGCATCTTTAATTATGAGCTTGGAATCGGCGGTCAGTGTACTGGGCGGATGGCTGATTTTGCACCAGAAGCTTACAGTCAAAGAATTGCTTGGATGTTTGCTGATGTTCATTGCAGTAATTGGTGTCCAGCTTTTTGATGCAAAAAAAGAGAAAGAAATTACAAATTAAGAATAAAGAACCTTCTTTTTAGAAATACTAGCAGTAAGTTGTATCTCTAAAAGGAGGTTTTTTTATGGATTTTTTTAATGCGTTCTGGGTTGGCGGCGTTATCTGTGCGCTGGCACAGATTTTGATGGAAAAGACAAAAATGATGCCGGGGAGAATTATGGTTTTGCTGGTTTGTCTCGGTGCCATCATCAGTGCGTTTGGCTGGTATGAGACTTTTTCTGAGTATGCGGGAGCCGGTGCAACAGTGCCTCTTATGGGGTATGGGAATCTGCTTATGACAGGGGTGAAGGATGCCCTGAAGCAGGATGGATTTATCGGTCTTTTTAAAGGAGGTTTTACAAGTGGTTCGGCAGGACTTTGTGCAGCGCTCATTTTTGGATATCTGGCAAGTTTTGTTTTCTCGCCGAAAATGAAGAAATAATATAAATAAATTGAGTTTGCCCGATAAATAAGATATAATGACCTATATAATTTATAGGAGGTTCTTATGGGCGAAGGTATGGAAATGGGCGGTGAACGCGGACCGGTTACATTTGAACGGCCACTACGCCAAAAACAGTCCGGAAAACAAAGAGAAATCAATTCGATTATTACGTGGTTTGTAAGAGGAGCAGCTTTTTTGGCGGAGGTGTTATTCTTTTTGCCGCTTTGTGTTGTGTCCTGCTCATCGCAGCCAAACTGCGATGAAACGGTAGGTGGAATTGATGCGGTTTTTGGTTTTGAACTCAAGTATTTGGAAGATCCTGTTGTGGGAATATGGTGGTTTGTTTTCGTATTTCTTTTGACGGCGTTGATTATTGCATTGTGGTATATAAAGGATATGAACCGCCTGAAGAATATGAAACTACGGAAAATTGCGTTGTGCTTTTTTACGGGAATATTTGCGATTCTCAATGTGATTATAATGATTTGCTTTATTTTGGTGGTAAATGCAAGGGTGGAAGCAGCCAATAATGGTTTTGCAATAGGCGAGGTGTCGATACGGTATACATTGGGCTTTTGGGTGTTATTTATCATACAGATTCTGTTGGCTTGCGGTGGACTTTATGCAACGATTCGTATGTATGCTAAAAATTATAAGATACATAAGAGTAAATAAGATAAGACACGGTATGTTATTAAGGGCATACCGTGTCTTTTTTCATAAAGTACAGTTTATATTTCTTCAAATAAAATATCCTTGGCGGATAAAAACTTTTTCATTGCATTGTCCCATACAGGCTCTGCAGATTTGTCCATTGTAAATCCTTCATAGGAAATAGCAGTAGTCAACAGGATTTTTTTGCCATCGTATTTGATGTTTAATACAAAACCGGAAAGTAATTCCCTGGGAACACTGCAATCGTTTGAAATAAGCAGTTTTTCCATAGAATCCGGATTCAAAAGAAGGGTAAGTTTCATCCCGAGAGGAGTGCGACTGCCTTTAATTATTGAAAATAAATGTTCTTGTACATCCTGATATGAGGAAAAGGAGTATTTTGTTTTATCGGCAAAATCGCTATCTTCGCTATTGTAAAATTCCGGATGAATGCGTCCGTCAATATGAAATGTATTAAACGTAGTTACAGAGGCGCTTTCCAAAAGAAAAGAAGAAAAGCAGTCTCCTGTCAATAATCGGTTCATAAATTGCTTGGTAGATGTAATTTGTAAAGCGAGCATAACTCCTCCGTTAATGTTGTGTTGAGTGTATTATATATAAAAAAAGTATGGTTGGAAAGAAATTTTTCTTTACAAGTGCGGAATATTATTATATACTACAAGTGGTAATTGAAACTACTTATTAAAGAAGTGTAAACTTTATAAAATAATTATTGAATATAGGAGATAATAATGAGTACTTACAAAATCGTTGTAGACAGTTGTTGCGAAATACCGGAAGAAATCAGAAAAGAGTTGTTTGTAGAAAGAGTACCTCTTACTTTGGAGGTCGGTGATACTACAGTTATTGATGATGATGATTTCGACCAGGCAACATTTTTAAAAATGGTAGATGAGTGTCCGACTGCTGCGAAGTCAGCCTGTCCATCCCCGGAAAGATATTTGCAGGCATATGATGCAGATGTAGAGAGAATCTATGTGGTAACTTTAACATCAAAACTCAGTGGAAGTTATAACAGTGCAGTGCTTGGCAAACATTTGCTGGAAGAAAGCGGTAAGAAAATGCCAAAGATTCATATTTTTGATTCTTTGAGTGCCAGTGTTGGTGAAACACAGCTTGTTTTAAAAATTAAGGAATTGGAAGAAGCCGGTAGAAGCTTTGAAGAAGTTGTGGAAACCACAGAACTTTTCAAAAATGAGATGAAGACATATTTTGTCCTCGATAATCTGGATACATTCAGAAAAAACGGCAGACTGACAGGTATTAAGGCATTAGGTGTAAGCAAATTAAATATTAAACCGATTATGTATGCGTTGGATGGAGTGGTTGCTCAGAAAAGCCAGGCTATCGGTACAAAGAAGGCATTGCACAAAATGGTAGATATATTGCTTGAAGAAAGAAAAAATCTACATGAAAAAGTACTTATTATTTCGCACTGTAATTGTATAGAAAGAGCCTGTCTGGTAAGAGACAAGCTACTTGAAAAGGTTCAGTTTAAGGCAGTGTATATTTTGGATACAATGGGCGTAAGCACAATGTATGCAAACGACGGTGGAATCATAGTAACTGTATAGATTTTGCATTTTTCCGATAGTCGTTAGGAAATAAAAATTTTTTACCATTTGATAAATGTACGTGAAGAAGAGAAATCTTTTTCACGTATTTTTTTTGAACGATTGTGTGTCTGTTGGCTGGATAAAAGGTGCCGAAACGTTCCAAATGGGCATAGAAGTTTTCAATATTCATTAAAAGATGGATTTTTCTGCCGTCACGAAGGAAAACATCTGTATACTGTTTGCCGGCGTAGGTTGCATACATAATTTCTTCTTCCTGTACGTAAAAAACATCTTTATCTGTACGCAGTTCAATGGTAGGGACTTTGGCGCGTTTCTTTTCAAAGCCCATAGTGATAATATCAGTGAGCTCGGCTACTTTAATGGGTTTATCGAGAAAATAGACCTGTTCTAAGGAGGTAAGATACACATCCTTACGATAATCGATTAAAGAATTCAGCATAACAATCGGTGCGGTTACACCTGCTGCCAAAAGGGCCTTCACAATATCAGAAGCAGTGGAAGGAGCATCGTTTACCATATCGATGAAAAACATATCATAAATCATAGGTGCAACTAAAACAGACTCCTGTTTTCCAAAGGAATCAATATAAAGAACATTATCAGTTTTGGCACGTCTGTCTGATTCTCTTGAAAGCAGACGTTCCGTTTGCTTTCGGTCAGCAATGTTGTCATCACAAATGGCGATATGCATACAAGTATTTCCTTTTGCCTATAAGTTTGTAATAAGAGAACTGTTTTTTACACGAAAATCTTCTCATTTCAAGTATACAAAAAATGCCACTTATCCGCAAGGATAAGTGACATTAATTTACTGATTCTTTTAAAGTGTAAAGAATTCAATGGGACCGCTCAATAAAAGAATGAGCAGGGCAATCTGGATTATCAGAATTGCAGGCATTCCGAAAACAAAATACCAGTGTCTTGTTTTATGACGGAAAACTTGCATTCCGAGAATGGAGCCAATGCTACCGCCTATCAGTGCCACGATAAATAGCGTGGCTTCCGGAATACGAAAGCTTCTTTTCACGGCCTTTCTCTTATCAATGCCCATTACGGCAAATCCAACAATATTGATAATAACAAAATAAATTATTAAAAATGTAATTGGGTTCATCATCCTAAATTATTTACCTTCTACTTCTTGCATTTTCATTGCACGAACCTTTGTTGAAAGGCCGAATAAGTTGATAAAGCCTTCTGCGTCGTGGTGGTCGTATAAGTCACCTGTTGTGAAAGATGCAATGCTTTCGTTGTAAAGTGAGTATGGAGAAGTAGTACCGGCTTTAATGATATTGCCTTTGTATAATTTGAATTTTACTTCACCTGTTACATATTTCTGAGTTGTTTCGATGAAAGCCTGAACAGCTTCACGACGAGGTGAGAACCATTTGCCTTCATATACGATCTGAGCTAATTTGTTGCCCATTTCCTGTTTTAATTCATAAGTTTCAGGGTCTAAAATTAATTCTTCAAGCTGCTGGTGAGCTTCGTAAAGAATTGTTCCGCCGGGAGTTTCATATACACCACG
>CAZMND010000002.1:0-72672 GCA_964567585.1 uncultured Lachnospiraceae bacterium | reverse complement strand
AAGTTAATTGGTTTACGAATTTTTGAAGACGAAAACGGCAAAACAAATTTGAGCATCAAAGATGTTGATGGCGATATGTTAATTGTTTCACAATTTACACTTTATGCGGATTGTAAAAAAGGAAACAGACCTTCATTTATTAAAGCAGGTAATCCCGCATATGCGAATGAATTATATCAATATATTTTAAATAAAACTGAAGCATTATATTGTAAAACGGTTTATTCCGGTGAATTTGGTGCTGATATGAAGGTTTCACTTGTAAATGATGGTCCTTTTACAATTATATTGGATTCTGCCGAAATATTATCAGCTTAAACCTTTTTAAAGTAATTAAAAACTACAGACAATATCAATAAAAAACGATGGTTTCGACACAAAGTAGTGTTAAGCCATCGTTTTTATTTAAATTATAGAAAATAATGTTTAAAAGGCAAGTATAAACAAAGGATTGATTGTAAAGCATCCTATATATTCGTTACGCATTAAACTCTTCGTTAAAGTTGTCTTTTGCGAATAATTATATCGCTTCCACAAAATACTTTATTTTATATGTTTTTCAAAATTATTAATGAATTGGATCAACATATCTACAGTTCCGTCAATGCCAAGAACACTGCTGTCAATCGATAAATCATATGTATCAGAGCGTCCCCATTTATTGGATGAATAATAATTGTAATAGCTTTGACGTTGTTTGTCTTTTTTTGTCATCATTTCTTTGGCTTTTTGAGATGAAAGATTGTATTTTTCCATGATACGGTTGATTTTTGCATCTTCTTTGGCGTGTATGAAAACGCGGATACAGTTATCGTATTCGCTCAGAGCATAATCTGCACAACGTCCAACAATTACACATGGACCTTCATCAGCTATTTTTTTGATAGTATCAAATTGTGCCAAAAACACCTTGTGACTAATTGGCATATCGGAAAATGACGATGCGTTGTAGCCAAACGAATACGTATCCATAACTAAATTATAAAGAAATGAGTTCGTTGGTCTTTCGTCATGAATTTCAATCATTTCTTCACAAATTCCGCTTTCTTTAGCGGCCATGGATAAAAGTTCTTTATCATAACAATTTATTCCAAAATGAGCAGCTATCTTCTCTCCTATTTCTCTTCCGCCTGAACCGAACTGACGACCGATTGTAATGATTGTTTTCATAAATACACCCCCAAAAAATCTTTCTATTAAAATTATACTATAAAATATCCAACAAGTGTACAAAATAATGTGGTAACGCAGCATCAAATTCCACATATTCTTCGGTTCTTGGATGTACAAAACCAATCGTTTTTGCATGTAGTGTCTGTCCTTCTAATTTGAACGGACAAGAACGACCCGAATACACATCGTCTCCTAAAATCGGATGTCCTATGCTTGCCATATGAACTCTGATTTGATGGGTTCTTCCGGTTTCCAACTTACATTCAATATACGTATATTTTTCAAATCTTTTTAAAACTTTATAATGAGTCACCGCATTTCGCCCGTTTTTGGCGTTTACAGCCATTTTTTTGCGGTCAGTGTCACTTCTCCCGATTGGTTTGTCAATCGTCCCAAAATCGTCTTTTAACACACCATACACAATGGCGTGATATTTTCGGTTTATGGAATGCACCTTGAGTTGTTCTGCAATATGATTGTGCGCCAAATCATTTTTACATACAATCAGAGAACCTGTCGTATTCATATCAATCCGATGCACTATTCCTGGTCTCATTACACCATTAATCCCTGACAGACTGTCTTTACAATGAAATAAAAGTCCATTTACCAAGGTATCTTTATAATGTCCCGCGGCCGGATGAACCACCATTCCTTTCGGTTTATTTACAATAATTACGTCTTCATCTTCATACAAAACATCTAAAGGAATATCTTGTGGTAAAATTTCCGGTTCCACACTTTTAGGGAGATAAAAGCAAACCTCATCATCTTCTTTTACGCGATAATTTGCTTTAACAACCTTATTATTCACTAATACATGTTCATCTTTAATTAACTTTTGAATGTAGGAACGTGATAATGTGTCCATCAATACAGATAAGCATTTATCAATTCTTTCATCCGCCAGTTCTTCCTGTATCTGAAATAAAAATTTGTCCATTATTTAATCTCTCTATATTTGTTTTGTTTAAAATTCAAAAATTCAAAATCTTTTTCTTTTAATCTGAAAAGAACAATAATAACTAAAAATATCGTTCCCATACTCATAAATACATCCGACAAATTAAATACCGGGAAGTTAATCTTGGAAATATAGATTATATCAATTACATAACCATAAATAATTCTGTCTGCAACATTTCCTATCGTACCTGATAAGATAAATGAAAGCCATATATGCAAAGCGTTAAATTTACGTTCATCAGGCATTGCCAGCATAAAAAATATAATCAGGCATATAAAAAGTACAGAAATAAAAATAAAGAAAAATCTTTGATTATTAAGTATTCCCAATGCACCACCGGTATTTTGCATATATGTAATTTCAAATGCATCTTTTATAATTATGAAATTTTCATTTTCGCAAAAATAAACAGCGGCAAATTTAGATAATCTGTCTACTACATTCAGTAAAATAAGACATAAAAAATCCCATATAAGAATTTTCTTTTTAAACCGGCTTTTATTCATGGGCATCCTCTTCGGTAAAAATAATTTCATCCAATGCTGCTTTAATTTCCTCAGCAGTTACTGTCTTGTCAATAAAGGCTTTTCCAACCTTTTTTAAGGAAATAAAGTTAAGAGTTTTTCCGTCATGTTTTTTGTCATATTTAATGTTGTTCATAATGGCATCGGCATCGATTCCATCAATACTGATTGGTAAATTGAACGGCACGAACATATCGCGGATTTCGTAATAATCTTCCATTTGGATATAGCCTTTTTTCCAGGATATAAATGCAGCGGCAACTGAACCAAGAGCTACGCATTCTCCGTGAAGAAGTTTGAAATCCATTGCTTTTTCGATTGCGTGGCCTATAGTGTGTCCGAAATTCAACATTGCTCTATCGCCTTTGTCATACGGATCTTTATCCACATATTCTTTTTTTATCTGACAACACTGACCAATCATATATTCCAAAGCGGCTTCGTCTTTATCGTGAATTTCATACATATTATCAATTAACCAAACATAAAAAGCACTTCGTCTGATAAGACCATATTTCATTACTTCGGCTATGCCGGCATAATACTGTCTTGCATCCAAAGTATTTAAAGTTTCTGTATTGATGTAAACAAGACGAGGCATATTGAAAGCACCGATAATGTTTTTGTACTGTTTATAATCAACGCCTGTTTTTCCGCCCACACTGCTGTCTACCTGGGCTAAAAGCGATGTAGGCACCTGGATAAAATCCATTCCGCGCATATATGTTGCTGCAACGAAACCTGTCATATCACCTACAACACCGCCACCAAGAGCGATTAAAACATCACTTCTTGTAAAATTATTTTCTAATAAAAAATCATAGATTTCATTGATTGTATCGAGATTTTTACTTGCCTCTCCGGCTTTAAAACTGAATGAAACAACCTCTGTTGCGGCTGTTTTTAAGGCATCAGTAACCTTTTCTGCATAAATTGGTCCGACCTGGCTATCAGTTATAATTGCAAATTTCTTATCTGTTAATGAAATTTTTGTCAATTGCTCACATAATGCATCGAATCCTTTTGTAATATAAATATCATAACATGGTTTGTTTCCCATATTTACTGTAAGTGTGTTAGCCATAATATTTAAGCCTCTCTTTGTATAATAATTTATTTAGAAAAAACTTCCCAAAACCGCAACGAAATGCGAGGGAAGTTTTTAGTTTACGATTTTGTTTAATTCTTATTTTTATACATCAAATGCACCATCAAAATAGCCTTGGATATCACCTGAAATATCAACACTTGCCGGTGTTAAAATAAAAATGTATTGTGAAATTTTTTGTAAGCTGCCACCGATTGCATAAGTTGAACCGGAAGCAAAGTCAATAATTCTCTGTGCAATATTGACATCAAGACCTTCCAAATTTAAAACAACCGTTCTGTTAGATAACAGTGTTTCTGTAATTTCTCTTCCATCATCAACGGATGTCGGCTTAATAACACATACTTCCATTCCATTACCCTGTACCCTTTTATTTCTTCCGATTGGAGAAACTTTATTTGCATTGTTGTTTCTCTTTGGTCTTTCATCTTCAACAGGTGCAGATTCTTTCTTTGTATTTACCGGTTCTTCATCTACTACATAATCCGGATCATCATAATCATCATACACATCATCATTTCCCATTGTTGAAAAACTATTTACAAACCTATCCAGTAACATATCTGTCTCCTTTACTATATCTTATTGTGGGCTATAATTTCGCACGCCAAAGATGCTTGTCCCTACTCTGACATATGTAGCACCCTCTTCTATGGCTGTTTCATAATCAGAACTCATACCCATTGATAAAATATCCATACAAACATTATCAATGTTTTTGGTCATTATGTCAACAGATAAATCCTTCAACTGCCTAAAATAAATGGCATTGTCCGATGATTTCTCACAAATGGGAGCAATTGTCATAAGACCTTTAATGTGTACATTAGGTAGTACACTGATTTGCTTTATGGTTTCCATTACTTCTTCAAAATCAAATATTCCTTGTTTTGAAGCCTCTTTTGCAACATTTACTTCAATTAAAATATCACAGTGAACATCTATTTTTTCGGCGCGTTTCTGTATTTCCAATGCTAGCTCATAACTGTCGACACTGTGTATCAGAAAAGCTTTTCCTACAACATATTTTACCTTGTTTTTTTGTAAAGTTCCAATAAAATGCCAGCGGATATCCTTAGGAAGTACTTCGTATTTTTCTTTCATCTCCTGCGCTTTGTTTTCGCCAAAATCACGACATCCTGCTTCATATACCTGTTCAATATCTGCCACGGGTTTTGTTTTGCTGACTGCAATTAATGTTACTTTTTCTTTTGGAATATTGTTCTTTTCACATACAGATACAATCTGTTCATTTACTTTGAAATAATTGTCTTTTATCATAAATACACCTATTCATAAATAAAATCATTTTCATTAACTACTTTTGCATCCAGAACGATATAATCATACATATTCAGACCGTAATCTGTATTGGACGCAACAATAGAATATTCATCATTTTGCGATAAAATAATAATTTGTTTAAAATCCGCATAACCTTTATTGATATTATAAACACCAATCAATGTGCCCGTTTGCCCAACAATATGTGTATCAGTCATAGTATCTTCAGCACATAAAATATCATCTTTTCTCAATATTTCATCGTCTACATAATACAATTCATTCGCTTCATCATAATTATAAATTGAAATCTCGAAGGTTTCTCTAATACGCTCGCCCTTACTGTCATATGTCAATCGACTAACCATATATCCTGTTGTGCTGTTAGCACCTTTCATAATATATTTGGACGGAATTAAGAAAAATTCTTTTTCTACGATAGAAGTGTTTGGAATTTTTAATCCATTTTCTTTTTCCAGTATAATCTCAATATCTATAAAACGTTCTGTACAAAAAGCAATCACCGAATTGTTAAATGTAAGACTTACATATGTTTTTCCATCCGGATTATTGTATTTTGTAACCTTTCCCCATGAAGTGTTCTGATTCTTTTCAAATTTGACCTGAACATACTCTTCCGCAACCAGTTTATCTGCATAAGCTTCGTTACATTCAATAACAATCGACCAATTTTCGGATGTACACAGTTTATACGCAGGATCTCCGGCGGCAATTTCTTCACCCATAATCAGATTTTTTTTCTCATAATTTCTTCTGCTCATTATATCTTCCGTGATATCTGTGGGAGTAAGATTTTCATAGCCGTCTACGGAATAAATTACATATCCCGGTTTATTTGCATAGGAAAAATGAACATTTCCGCTTGATTGCAAAGAGGATAAGGATTCACTTAAAATTTTGGAAATATAATTTTGGATAGTATATTTTAACTGATAGGTATCAGAATAATTTGCAACATCAAAATTGGATACATATCCTGTAATTTCTGTTCGCAACAGATTAAGTTCTTCTTCTGAAAGAACTGATACGTTATCTGTAAGATTCGAACTAATTATTTCTTTTACAGAACCATCAGGATCCACGGAATATATTAAATTTCCATAACCCACTTTAGAAGCTTCCCTTACATAATAGTTCAAATATCCGCTTTTATTTGCCGTGTAAACGGTCTCTTCACGTAATGCAATACCTGTATAGGTACTTTCCGTAGATAGTGAACTGTTTAATACCTGATAACTAACAATATGTTTGGAGGTAAAATAAGAATACATAATTCCACACAGATAAAAAATAATCAATACAAAAAATGCTAAAATACCCAAATTTAATTTTTTGAGTTTGGGAAACTGTATGACATTATTTTCTTCCATTTTGCACCTCCTAACATACAAAACTTAAGACCTCGGAATTTTCCGAGGCCTTATCCTTTCATTACAGTGAAACAATTATAGTTGATTTCATTGATTCAGGAATATCCTTTTCATCCATTGAAATACTCATAACAAGATTTATATTATATTTATTACTGATATTTTCAAATTTAGATAACGCATCTTCTACGCTATTTCCATCAATTTTTGCAAGGTCTAAGAAACTATCGAAATAAACCTGCTCTAAATCATGATCCTGTGAAGCAATTCCTAATACAAAACCTACAAACTGATCACAATTATCAATCGGGAATTCACTAACATCGATTAAACGAACCTTGTTGTTTAATTCGAACATATGCTTTGTACTCTTATCAAGATATACAATATTACCATTTGCTGTTAAAACTTCAGCATTAACTTTGTCTAAGAGTTTTTTTGTTTTACCTTTACCCTTATTTCCTACAATTAACTGAATCATTGAGATACCCTCCTACGGTATAGAAATTTTACTTTCCCCAAGTAAATACCTTAGATTTATTATAAAGGATATACTTGTAAAAAACAACATTTATTTATTGATTTCGGAAAGCATTTGTACCATTTCTTTATTTATTAAATCTCTTGAGCTTGCTCTAAGTATAACACCAATATATGGATTGCCCGAAGTGTCTTTTGCGAGAATCATAAGACAGTGTCCCGACATATCGGTTGTTCCTGTTTTTCCGCCTACTACAGTCATATTATTCGGTGCTGTATAATTTCCACGCAAAAACATATTTGTAGTGCTTATGGACACTTCTTTTTCATGGCCTCTGGAATCATAATAAACAGTCTCATACGACTGCATATGAATGATTTCATTGAACATATCATACTTAACGGCCTCGTTAAAAATTAAGTACATATCATACACGGTTGTGTAATGATTGGAATCACTTAAACCATGCGGATTTGTAAAATTCGTGTTGGTTGCACCCAGTCTTACGGCTTCTTCATTCATCATTTCAACAAAAGTCTCAATATCGCCTGCTACATTTTCTGCAATCAGATTAGCGACATCATTTGAGGAATTGATAAGTAAAATATGTAGTGCCTGGTTAAGTGTCATTGTATCGCCGGATTTTAATCCGATAAGCGTTGCTCCGCTTTCTGTTATTTTAACACTGTCTGTTGCTACCAAAATATCATCCGGATTGGCATTTTTTATAGCAACCAAAGCTGTCATAACCTTTGTCAGACTGGCAGGATACAACATTTCATTGGCATCCTTTGCATAAATAACCTCGTTGTTTTTTACATCAAAAAGTGCCGCAGCGCTTTCATCTTCCACTGCAAAATCATCCGATGAAATATCATCGGTTACCACACAAATATCAGATGCAAATGTATCGACAGTCTGCGGTGTGGTAGATGAAATAATGTTAAAACTACTGGTGTGATGATTTTTGCTGTATTCAAATGCATAGTCACTCTTGCCACAACCGCATAAAGTTATAGCAAGAATGCATAGCAAAATAAGCCTTGTTTTTTTCTTATTTGTACATTTCACGCCACTCTAAGTCTCCTCTGTCCAATGACTTGATTAAAAGTTCTGCTGATGCAAGATTTGTTGCTAACGGAATATTATGCATATCACAAAGACGCATAACATTACTAACATCTGGTTCGTGATGTTTTGGATTAAGTGGATCTCTCAAAAAGATTACCAAGTCAATCTGATTGTGTTCAATCTGTGCCCCAATTTGTTGTTCGCCACCCAAATGACCTGCTAAAAACTTATGAATCGTAAGATTTGTAACTTCCTCAATAAGTCTTCCTGTTGTTCCTGTCGCAAAAAGATCATTTTTGCTTAAAATACCCCTATATGCAATACAGAAATTTTGCATAAGTTTTTTCTTAGCATCATGTGCAATTAATGCTATGTTCATAGTTCTAACCCCCTCTGGTTGGTAGCCTGTTTTCTGTTATTCCCTTGTAACCTTACATTTAATAATAGCCCTACACCTATATATAAGCTTAATAATGATGTTAATCCGTAACTGACAAACGGTAGCGGAATACCTGTGTTAGGCATAACACCCGTTGCTACGGATATATTCAAAAAGCTTTGGAAACCTATTAATGCTGCAACACCCATTGCAATCAGTGTTCCTGCCAGATCTTTCGCCTTACGCGCAATACTTATACATTCCAATACAATCAATAATATCAGTACAATAACACCACATGTACCTATAAACCCAAATTCTTCACCTACAATTGCAAAAATAAAGTCAGTCTGTGGTTCTGAAATGAAATTACCATTTTTTACGGATGTAATTTCGTTATTTTTATATCCTTTTCCAAACAACATTCCTGAACCAATTGCCATAATGGAATTCAGCTGTTGATATGCTGTAGATGTAGAATATTCATCCGGATAAAGCCACGCCATAATACGAAGTCTTTGGTAGTCTTGGACCAGATTTTGGTCTTCTTGCACAATCAGCATAAAAAAAATAATTACTGCCGGAACAAGAACTGATACAATCCCTATAACAATTCGTTTATCAAGTCCGCCTACAAACATTAAAACGCAAAATACTACTGCAATTACAATACTTGTAGATAAGTCCGGTTGCTCTAAGACCAAAAATAACGGTGGTGCCAAAAGTATAACGGATAAAATGATATACTTTAGCTTACTAATATGTTCCTTATGTAACATAATAAACTGGGCAAAGAATAAAATCAACAATATTTTCGTCAGCTCTGAAGGCTGAAAACGTATGCCGAAAATACTGACCCATCGTTGTGAATTATTCGTAGTTTCTCCAAGGCTTGTAGTTACCAAAATGAGTAACAAAAGATTTAATCCGTATATTACCCATGAGAAACGTAAAATAAACGAATAATCAATCAGCGAAACCACAACCATAACGAAAAGCCCCATAAAAAGCCCCATTATCTGCTTGTCCTGGAACTCGCTGTTGGCGCTTCCGATTGTTACAATTCCGACGACCGTAAGTGCTACTACTAATAATATTAACTTAAAATCATAATTTTTTATATGGTACTGTCGTAACATTTTTTCTCCAAGTTATTTATATAAATCTAAAATCGGAATAGTTGCATTTAAGGATGCATTTCGTTTTCCCTGAACGTCCTGCTTGATTTGCACATCCATCTTACTGACGTCAATTTTCATATACTGCGAAATCACCTTTGCAATATCCTTTTTCATAAGTTCCAGTGTTTCCTGCGAACAATTTATCCTATCAGAAATCAGCAATACCCGAAGTCTGTCTTTTGCCGTTGTTTTCGAATGCCTTTTGTAAAAAAATCTATAAAATTTCATATTTTTCACACCCTTTCCTTTAGACTCTATGAAATATGCCGCTTAATTTTGTCCAAAAAGAAAATCCGTGTTCAAAGTTCATAAACGGAACTTCTTCATTCAAAATTCTTCTGCATATATTTTCATAGGCCTTTCCGGCCATGGTGCTGCTTCCAACAAGAGGCTCTCCCTGATTAGTGGATACTACAACATTTTCATCATCCGGTACGATTCCGAGAAGCGGTATGGACAAAATATCTACAACATCCGACGAAGACATCATATCTCCTCTTTTCACCATATCGTAGCGAAGACGATTGATAATCAAATGTATCTGTGTAAATTCATACGCCTCCAAAAGTCCAATAATTCTGTCGGCATCTCGAATAGCCGATACTTCAGGTGTTGTAACAACAAATGCCCTATCGGCGCCTGCTACTGCGTTCTGAAATCCCTGTTCAATTCCTGCGGGACAGTCCAAAATAATGTAATCAAACTGACTGCGCAAGTGGTCTATCATTTTTATCATTTGTTCCGGTGTGACGGACGATTTATCCTTTGTCTGAGCTGATGGTAATAAATAAAGACTTGGATAACGTCTATCCCTGATTAGTGCCTGTTTTATCCGGCAGTTGCCTTCAATCACGTCAACCAGATTGTAAACAATACGGTTTTCGAGCCCCATAACAACATCAAGGTTTCTAAGGCCTATATCCGTATCAATTAAAACGACCCTTTTTCCGGTAGCGGCAAGTCCCGTACCGATATTTGCTGACGATGTGGTTTTGCCAACGCCGCCTTTTCCGGATGTAACAACAATAACTTCACACATATCATATACCTCCTTAAATTTAGTGAATTTATCCTTGGTATATATTGAAAAGTTATCTTATGTTATTTCTTTACAATTTGCTTGTAAAATCTTTTGAAATAGTTTCTATAACCAAATTGTCATTTACTACATGCGCAATCTTTGGCTGATACTTTGGCCTAATAGGCCATTTCGATGTTTTTTGAGGCTTACTGCGATGATTATCAACCTTAATGCATTCTGCCGAAATATCCAGTGCAATAATATAATGTCCTTCTTCACCACTCCCGCCTGCATACGCATTTCCATAAAGCCCGCCTATAATAATAATATCCTTTTTGGATATAACATTTGCGCCGGGATTTACATCGCCTAAAATAACAATACTGGAATCTGTTTCCAAAACCTGTCCGCTCTTCAAACTGCCTTTATAGAACTGCCCGATATTTTGTTCCCGGTTGTCACCGGAAACATTTTCGTACTGTTCCAATGCTTTTAAAATATTATTTTCCGTTTCGGCATCTTTTCCGATAAGACACAAAATCTTAATATCTGAATTACCTTCAATTGCATCAATAACTGCCTGTTCTTCTTCTTGTGTCAATTGTCTGCCTTCAATGGATAATACCATTTTTGCATCTTTGAAAAATGCGGCGGATTCTTTAAATTTTAATGCCACTTTTTCCAATACAAATTCCATACTTTCTTCCTGTGGTAAATGTAAGCTGATACCATGTGGAAAGCTTTTAATAATAATTGAACTTTTCATAAAAAAATCTCCGTTTTAGTCACCTGATACTGTTCCTGTTTCAATATCGGAAGCTGTACCTGTTACGATATCTTCATTATCATCTTTTCCATAATAGAATGCCAGAACATCCTTCGTCGTCTGTGCAGCATAATCAGAAGAATACCCGAATGCAATTCTTGTTGCAATAGCTACTTCCGGTTTTTCATAAGGCGCAAAACACACAAAAAGCGCATGATTGGCTCTGGATTTACTTTCCTGTGCAGTACCGGTTTTTCCGGCTACTGTAACATCAAGCTCTTTAAAATATGCTTTGCCTTCCACTACACGTTTCATACCAAGCTGAATGGCGTTCCATGTACTTGTACTGATATCATCCATAGTATTACGGATGGTTGCTTCGTTGTCATAAAGAAGATTATTGTTAGAATCTGTCACCTTATCAATCAAAGTCAAATTATAACATGTGCCACGGTTCGCAACAGTGGTTACATATCTGGCAAGCTGAGCAGTCGTAAAGTTATTCGTACCCTGCCCGATTGCCGAACGAATCGGGTCAGTGTCAGAAATCTTAGGCGAATACTCTTCTATTTCCACACCGGAAGTTTCTGACAAACCATACATATCAGCATATTTTGCCAGTACAGCAAGTCCTGTGCTGCTATCATATATGCTATCCGTCAAACTGAGCTTGTGTCCGACTTCATAGAAAAATGCGTTACACGAATGTTGAATACCACCGATTACATTTAATGAACCATGTGCTCCCGGATGAATCCAACATCTTGCAATGGAATCACCTGTTTCATAAAAACCATAGCAGGTAATTTTTGAAGAGGTATTGATAATCTCTTCTCCAAGTGCGGCTGTTGCCGAAACCATTTTATAAGTGGAACCCGGCGCAGTTCTCTGCTGCGTTGCATAGTTATACAATGGTGTGGTTTTATCCGCTAAAATAGCTGAAAAATATTCCGCATCAACGCCATTGGCCATCTTATTATTATCATAACTCGGATAAGAAACAAGTGCTAAAACATCGCCTGTATTCACATCCGTAACAACTATGGAACCTGAAAAAGGATCAAGTGCAAGTTGCGAGGGTGTAATCTCCAGATTTACAATACGATCAATCATAAAATTATAAGCTGTTTTTTTGCCATTATTTAAGGCATTCATCTCATCTTCGCTTACAGATATAATTTCCTGCTCCCATAATAAATTGCATACCATTTTCCCGGATATTTTATCCCCTTTAATCATATATTTAATGATTAATTTGGAAAAATCTTTTTGTTTCGTTAAATTTTCCTGAATATAGTCGGATAATTTATCATAAATTTCCTGCGAATCGGCATATTCACTTGTGACATCCAATTTACTTACATCAATCCAACCGACAGAAATGACATATTTCAAATATTCCGACATACTGATAGTGCCATCATTAAAGGCTTTATACGTTTCGTCTTCCGTATCAATATTGTCTTTAACAAGAATTCCTTTATCTGTAAGTAAATCATCTACAATAAACGATTCATAACTTTTATATTCTTTGGTCAATTTTGAATAGACTGTATTTTTCTCATACATCTCTTCGTAAATACGTTCAAGAACATTTTCCTGCTGGGTTCCAAAACGTTCATACACCAGCATTTCTGTCTCGCCGGCATTTTCATCAGCCATATCTGAAAGACTGATAATATTGTTATCAAACAATGCAAAATAAACATCATATATCGGTATAATAATATTCGCACTGGAAGCATTTTCACCGGGAACATACTCTTTTACGTTTCTTATTTTAGAAACCAGAATACCTGCAATATTTTGCTCTAAAATATTATAAGCAGCCATCTGTAAATCTTTATCAATTGTCAAATAAACATCGTTACCCGCGATAGGTTCAATATAATTTGTGGATTCAATAACACGGCCCAGATTGTCTACATAAACCGTTTCTGAACCTTTTGTACCCTGAAGAGTTGTCTCCATAGTCTGCTCAATACCGGTTTTACCGATAATATCATTAGCTGCATAATCAGGATTTTCCAGTTTTAATTCTTCAAGTTCTTCTGATGATGCTTTTCCGGTATAACCGATAATTTGCGAGAAATACTTACCTTCTACATAGCGTCTTACCGTATCTTCGGCAATGGTTATTCCGTCAAGTCCATCCAAATTTTCCATAATCACAGCCACCGTTTCATCGCTTACATCTGTTGCGATGGTTGTTGGGATGTATTTCTGGTAATTGTTTGCACTCATAGCATCACGTATTGTAATAATTTTCAAAATATCTTCTTTTGAAAAGCCCATACATGGAACAAAAGATTTTGAATCTTCCGGATCTGTATATGTACCGATTCCGTATTTTTTTGTAGAACACAAATACTCAACAACCTCATCAGGAGTTGCATTTCGCTCTTCCAGTTTCAAGTTATCCGTAGACTTATGTCCATAAATATCTGCCAGATATCTAAGTAACTTCGTACCGCTAACGGAAAATTCATATTCGCCGCTGTCATTTAGAATTACTTCATATCCACTGATTACACTGTCGCCATTTTTTTCAATCATTTTAATGACCGTGTACAGAGTGTTATTTATATTTCGGTTTTTATATCTGCCTGATTCATAAACATCCTCGATTGTTACAGAATATGCCAGTTCATTATAGGCAAGAAGATTGCCGTTTCTGTCATAAATATTTCCTCTTGCGCTGGCAAGGGAACGTTCTTTTTCTATTTTTAACTGAAAGTCATCCAAATAAGTCTGTCCGCTGACAATTTGCAGAGAAAAAACCCTATAAATCAATATCCCGGCAATGACACACAGAACAATCGAAATGATGCTCATTCGGATATTGACTGACCCTTCAAACCATTTTTTTATGTTACTAAACAAATTTCTTTGCCCGACCTTTCTCGTAGTTGTCCAACTTTTTGTTAATAATCAGAATAAGCGGATACAATGCAATTGTAATAATGATTGTATATACAATTTCGGGAAGTATTACATTTAAAAAATAGTATCCGAAATGGAATTTTCCGCGAAGCAAAAACGAAATATAGCACACCAGACCATATACCAAATCACTGAAAATAATTAAAGTAATCGGCAATTTAATATCATCCGGATAGAAAATTTTCTTGAATTTACCGTTAAAAAAGCCAATATACAGATATACAAGTGAATACAAACCCATATATTCCGAAAAAAATATGTCCATAAGCAGTCCGCAAACAAAGCCGATAAACATTCCTTCTTTTTCGCCTCTCATAACTCCAAAAGAAGCAGTCAAAACAATCAACAGATTCGGTGTTATTCCACCCAAATCCAGCCTTGTAAAAACAGAGGACTGCAAAAGAAAACAAACAAAAATTAGAATTCCAACCGTAATTGTTCGTCTCATACATTCTCCTACTATTTACTAATCTTAATTAATCGTCTGTTTCTTATCTAAAATTACCAAAACTTCATCCAAATGTCCGAAATCTACCGCCGGTGTTACCTCACCGGATTTCGTTAAATTATTGGAATCCACGTCTATGCTTTCTATGTAACCGATTAAAATTCCCGGCAAATACTTATCACTAATATTACTTGTGACAATTTTATCGCCGTGCGCTACTTTTTCTTCCCTGTCAATCAACTGACTGAAACGTATAGAACCCTGTGAGTAAAGTTCCAAATCACCTGATACAATAAGATGTTCTTCTGTAGAAAGCAAAGTCGCACTGACGTTGGAATTATCCGCAATAATCGAAAGTACTTTTGCCCAGTCGGGACCAACTTCGGTAACACGGCCCACGAGCCCGCTACCTGCGATTACATTCATATCTACTTCAATTCCATCGCTTGTACCTTTGTTAATAACAAAACTGTGATACCAGTTACCACTATCTCTGGCAATGATTCGGGCACCTGTTTTTTCGTATTCATCATACTGTTCATCTAATTCATATAACTGACGAAGTGTGTTTAATTCATAACGATCCTGCTGTAATTCCGTATTTTGAATCGACAATTCATCCACCTGTGCTTTCAGGCGTTCATTTTCCTCGAGCAAATCCCTGATTTGTACCAATTCATCGGATTTTTCTTTTATCTGGATTCCTACGGCACTTACACCATTTTGAAACGGAACAATCAGATAATTTGCTATAAAATTTAGAGGTCCTTTAAAGATGGATGTATTGAAACTCAAAATAACAAGTCCACAACAGATAAGCGTCAATATCAATAACCAGTATTGGGAAGGTAATTTAAATTTTTCACCTTTTTTTCTTACAATAGGACTCATTATTTACTCATTCCTTCAATTGTGTATGCCACAGATTTGTAGGCATCATTTTTAATTATTTTTGCAAGACCCATAGTAACACTTGTGGTCGGATTTTCTGCCACATTTACATTTAATCCCGTGCCGTTGCTAAGCTGCTGGGCAAGATTGTTTACCTGGGATGCACCACCTGTTAAATATACACCGTGACGATAAATGTCTGCGGCCAATTCAGGTGGAGTTCTTTCCAAAATAACCTTGATATTATCAATAATCATTCGGAAGTGTTCTACCAAAACATTTTGTAAAATATCTGTCGGAATACTTCTTTCCACAGGAAGTCCCGATACAATATCACGACCGTAAACAGTGGCCGGTTTTCCTTCTTTTGCAAGATCAATCAATGAAATTTTTACATTTTCAGCTGTTTTCGAACCGATTACCAATCCATATTCACGTCTGATAACGTTCTTAATTGCTTCATCAAAATTATATCCACCCACTTTGATAAGTTTACTTAAAACAATGCCGCCTAATGAAAGGATGGAAATTTCGGTTGTTTCGTAACCTACGTTTACTACAAGCACACCCTGGGCATTTTTCACGTCAATATCCATACCAAAACCATCGGCTACTGCTTTTTCTACAACCATGATTTTTTTTGCTTTGATATTAGCATCTTTAATCAAATCATAAAAAGCTCTTTTTTCCACTTCCGTAACATCTGTCGGAACTGCAATATAGTAATCAGCCGGTTTTACGCTTCCGTTATTTATATCACTAAGGAAAAACTTGATTAATGTTTCCATATTTTTGATATCCGCAATAACACCTTTGCATAAAGGATAAGAAATCTGGATATTTGACGGTGCTTTTTCAAACATTTCAAAAGCCGAGTCACCGTAGGCAAAAATATTGCGTTTATTTTCGATGGCAATCATATTTTTCTCCACAAGATATTTGTCATCGTTTTTACTATAAATTTTAATTGTGCTTGTACCTAAATCGATACCGTATGCGTTCATTGCCATAATGAACTCCTTTCCAACTTTTGTTTATCTAAATTATTTTTTGTTCTTTCAAACTTACATAAGAATGGTCGCCGATAATGATATGATCCAATAGTCTGATATCTATCACTTCACCGGCCTCCATAACCTTTTTGCTAATTTGCACATCCGCCCGGCTTGGCATCGGATCACCGCTTGGGTGGTTGTGTATAAGCAAAATATGTACAGCTTTTGCATTCAGTGCTTCAATAAAAATTTCTCTTGGTGAAATCAAAGACGCATTGATTGTACCTTTTGAAAGTTCACACTCTTTTATGAGCCTTAGTTGGTTATCAAGGCATAAAAGAAAAACTTTTTCCACCTCCAGATGCCTAAAAGACTCCATATAGTAAGCAGCAATTTCTTCAGGATTTTGAAAAATCAGCCGGTTATCAAGCCGTTCTTTCGCCATTCGCATAGACAATTCCGTAAGACATTTTAACTTGATTGCCTTCACTTCACCAATTCCTTCTATTTCCATAAGCTGCTTTAAGGATTTGTGATAAAGCCCCGTTAACTTGCCGTCATACGCATCTTTTGTGTTTAAAATTTCTTCTGCGATTTTAAGTGCCGGCTTATTACTTGTGCCTGTCCTTAAAATAATAGCCAGTAGTTCTTCGTTTGACAGCGCAGATGCGCCCAACTCTTTAAATTTGTCATAAGGTTTATTTGTCATTTTTTCTCCCCTAAAAACCTTCTCTCCGGGAGAATAAATCATCGTTTCACAACATATTATTTTATCATAATGAAAAAAATATGTATATAAAAGACAGCTTAAAATTGCGTTAAATTTTATTTATTTATCGCATAATTTTACACAAGGTTCGAAATTACCCCTTCATCCAACAAAGACTGCAAGGTTTTCATCATTCCGAATTTGGCGTGATGCCATGTGAGTCCACCCTGGAAATACACTGCATATGGTTCTTTTACAGGTCCATCCGCGCTCAGTTCGATGGAAGAACCCGATACAAATGCACCCGCCGCCATAATTACGTCGGAATCATACCCAGGCATTGCCCATGGCTCCGGTGTAACAAAGCTGTCAATAGGTGCTGCCGCCTGGATGCCTTTACAAAAAGCAACCATACCTTCTTTAGTACCGAATTCAATTGCCTGAATAATGTCATGTCTGGATTCCGTACTGTTTGGAATCACCTTATATCCTAATTTTTCATACAAATCAGCCGCAAAAATCGCACCTTTTAAGGCACCGGATGTAACGGTTGGTGCCAAAAACAAGCCCTGGTAGAATTTTTCCAACACACCTAAAGATGCACCCACTTCTTTTCCAAGTCCCGGCGAAGTCAGACGATAGGCCGCATTTTCCACACACTCTTTTTTGCCTGCAATATAGCCGCCGATAGGTGCCAGACCACCGCCCGGATTCTTAATCAAAGAACCAACTATCATATCCGCGCCCACATCGCTTGGTTCTATTGTTTCCACAAATTCACCGTAACAGTTATCCACCATACAAATAATTTCCGGTTTAATATTTTTGATAAATGCAATCAATTCGCCGATTTGTTTCACGGAAAAAGTCGGTCTTGTCTGATAACCTTTTGAACGCTGGATTGTAACAAGCTTTGTTTTTTCATTGATGGCTTTTTTGATATTTTCATAGTCAAATGTACCATTTGGAAGTAAATCCACCTGTTTATAAGAAATACCATATTCTTTTAATGAACCTTTGGATTCTCTGATTCCAATAACCTCTTCCAACGTATCATAAGGTTTTCCTACCGGTGATAAGAGTTCATCTCCCGGGCGTAAATTACTCATAAGAGCAAGTGCCAACGCATGTGTTCCACAAGTAATCTGAGGACGTACCAATGCATCCTCTGTGTGAAAAATATGAGCGTAAACCTGTTCCAAGGTATCTCTTCCGATATCGTTATAGCCATAACCGGTAGAACCATACAAACAAGCCTCACTCACACGACAGTCCTGAAGTGCTTTCAAAACCTTTAACTGATTATATTCGCAAACTGCATCAATCTCTTCAAATCTACCCTTCAATTCATCCAGCACTTTTTGGGAATAAGCATAGACTTCATCCGATATTCCCATTTCCTTAAAAAGATTGTTTATACTTTCTGTCTGTATCATAGGATGTCTTTCTCCTTTAATTTTGTTAACATATAGTCCAAAATCTGCTGATTATCGTAATAAAATTCCGGTTTGTTTACCCATGTAACCGTCTTTTCGCGACGAAACCATGTCAACTGTCTTTTGGCAAAATGTCTTGTGTCTCTTTTTATTAAATAAAGAGCCCTATCCAAAGTGATTTCACCATCAAAATAATCCAATATTTCTTTATATCCAAGCCCCTGCATGGAAACCATATCTTTGGTATAACCTTTTTCGTGTAACGATTTAACTTCATCCAACAGTCCTGCACTAAGCATCAAATCCACACGCTTTTCAATATTTTGATACAATTTTTCTCTATCATCGTTTAAAACAAAATAACAAAAATTATATGGCGACTCCTTTTGCCGTTGTTCCTCGTTGTGGTCAGAAATCGGTGTCCCTGTTTCTTTGAAAAATTCCAGGGCACGAATGACTCTTTTTACATTGTTTTCGTGGATGATTTCTGCGGATTTTGGATCTGCTGCTTTCAACATTTCATACAGCCTCTTTTCGCCATCCTCCGTAGCCGCAATCCCCTCCAGATAGGTTCTGTATTCTTTGCTTTCTTCATTTGCATCAAAATCTATATCATACAAAACAGACTGGATATAAAACCCGGTTCCACCGGCTATAATGGGAATTTTTCCTTTGGCATAAATATCATCCATAGCCTTTTTCGCAAGTTCCTGAAATTTTACAATATTAAATTCCTCAGACGGTTCTAAAACATCAATCAAGTGATGCTTTACACCTTCCGTTTCATGCGGCATAATCTTGGCGGAACCAATATCCATCCCTTTGTAAACCTGCATAGAATCTGCGGAAATAATTTCCCCATTTACTGCTTTTGCAAGTTTAATGGAAAGAGCCGTTTTTCCCACTGCTGTAGGCCCTGTTAAAATAATAAGCGGTTGTTTTTTCATATAAATCCTTAAACTATTCTCTTAAATTTCTTTTCGATTTCATATTTACTCATAGAGATAATTGTCGGTCTTCCGTGAGGACAGTTGTATGGGTTTTCTAATTCCAAAAGCTGGTCGATAAGTGAAATCATCTCTTCTTTGGACAGTTTGTTATTCCCCTTCACAGCCGCCTTACAAGACATAGAGGCAATTTTCTGTTCAATGGTCAATGTGCCTTTATTGTCATCCTCGCAAAGTTCATCCAAAACACTTAAGAAAAGAGACTGCTCATTTTGTCCGTACAAATCCAGCGGCACGCATCTTAAAGCATATTCATTGCCGCCGAATTCCTCGATATTAAAACCAAGACTGCTGAAAATGTCCCAATTCGTCTTTAAAACTGTTTCCTCTTTAGATGATAATGAAACAATAATCGGCGGATTCAAGGTCTGGGAAACAAGTTCTTTTTCCTCAAATTTTTTCATAAACTCTTCATACTTTACTTTCTCGTGGGCCGCATGCTGGTCAATAATATACAACTTGTCCTTAAATGCAACCATCCAGTACGTATCAAAAATCTGACCTAAAATTTCATATTCTTCCTTGGCTTCCTTTGTCAGAAGTTTCTCTTCAAAAAAGTTCATTTGCACAGGTTTTTCAACGATTATATGGTCTCTTGCTTTGATAATATTGTTTGAAGGTTTCTTTTCATTTTTCACCAAAAGACGTGCTATATCTTCTCCTAAAATCTGGTTTTCTTCCCATTTTTGCAACTTTTCTTGCAAATTCCCGTATTTTTCGCCATTTTCAGAATATTTCGTCTTTTCTTCCGAAACACGCATATTTTCTAATCTTTTTTCTTCAAACGGTTCCGGAATAATGGCATCTTTATAATTAATTTTCTCTTTTTCTTCTTCTACCAATGAAAACTCAGGTATCAGTTCACTTTCTTTCAAAGCCTGATATACGGCCGTTTTAATATCTTCATAAAAATCTCTTTCTCCTGTAATTCGCACATCCATTTTGGTAGGATGCACATTAACATCTACCTGTTCAGGCTTTGTCGCAATATGCAAAACCGTAAACGGGAACTTATGCTGCATTAAAAATTCTTTATATCCTTCTTCGATAGCTCCTGAAATCACTTTACTTTTAATATATCTGCCGTTTACAAAATAATTTTCAAAGCCTCTGGATCCACGATTTAACACAGGCTTTCCCAAATAGCCGGTCATATGCATAAAATCCGACTTATAATCAATTGGAATAAGCGCATCTGCCGTATCTTTTCCATAAATCCTGTAAACAATTTCTTTCAAATCGTCGTTTCCGGAGGTATGGAATTTCACGTCTCTTCCGTTAATAAATTTAAAAGAAATATGTGGTTTTGAAAGTGCAATATGCTCTACTAAATCTGCAATATAGCCACCTTCTGTAATCGGTGAATTCAAAAACTTTCTTCTGGCAGGAACATTATAAAACAAATTTCTGACAATAATGGTTGTCCCATTCGGAGCTCCTACCTCTGAAAACTCCACTTCGTTCGCTCCTTCAATAACATATCTGGTGCCAAGAAGAGAATCCTTTGTTTTTGTAATCAGTTCTACCTTGGCAACGGCACTGATACTTGACAAAGCTTCGCCGCGGAAACCCAGAGTTGTAACAAACTGCAAATCATCTGCTTTTTCGATTTTACTGGTAGCATGGCGCAGAAATGCATTTTTCACATCACTGCTGTCAATTCCCGTTCCGTTGTCCGTAATACGGATATAGTCAATGCCTCCGTTTTTAATTTCGATTGTAAGTGCCGTAGCACCCGCATCAATGGCATTTTCCACTAATTCTTTTACCACACTTGCAGGCTTTTCTACTACTTCACCTGCAGCAATTTTATCAATAGTATTATGATCCAATAAATGAATTGCAGCCATTTACTTTCCTCCTACCATCGGTTTAAAAGTTTACGTTTAAACCGGTCTAACGTGTTAAGGGCATCAATCGGAGTTAAATTGGAAATATCCAACTCCTTAATTTCGTTTATAATATCTTCATCTTTTACCGTATCAAATAATGACAACTGGTCTAAATCCTCATCTTTTGGTAATGTAACTTTTTTTGTTTCTGTTTTATTACCAACCGTGATGTTTTGAATTTTTTCAATAATATCATTGTCACAAAGTTCCACAACGATTTCTTTGGCTCTGTTGATTACAATATCCGGAACTCCGGCAAGCTTTGCAACCTGAATACCGTAACTCTTATCGGCACCACCTTTTACGATTTTTCGTAAAAAGACGATGTCGTCTCCTTTTTCTTTTACGGCAATACAATAGTTGTTTACATTGCTCATTTTCCCTTCCAGTTCCGTAAGTTCATGATAATGCGTTGCAAATAAAGTCTTTGCACCCAAGAATTTCCGATTACTGATATGTTCAATCACCGCCCAGGCGATACTCAAGCCATCAAAAGTGGATGTTCCACGTCCAATTTCATCTAAAATAAGCAGACTGTTCGGTGTTGCATTTCTTAAAATATTGGCAACCTCGTTCATTTCCACCATAAAGGTACTTTGACCGCTTGATAAGTCGTCGGATGCACCCACACGGGTAAAAATGCGGTCCACTATACCGATATTTGCCTTCGCTGCAGGAACAAAACAACCCACCTGAGCCATCAGTACAATTAAAGCCGTCTGTCTCATGTATGTTGATTTTCCGGCCATATTCGGTCCTGTAATAATGGAAATACAGTTGTTTCCGTTGTCTAAATATGTATCATTTGATACAAACATATCATTGACAATCATTTTTTCCACAACCGGGTGTCTTCCGTCTTTAATATCAATGACACCTTTATCATTGAGTTTTGGTCTGATATAGCCATTTCTTTCCGAAACAAAGGAAAGCGATGTAAAAACATCCAGTTTTGCAATTGCCTTTGCAGTTTTCTGAATTCTCTCAATTTCACATGCGATGGCATCCCTGATTTCACAGAACAATTCATATTCCAGGGAAACTAATTTGTCCTCGGCATTCAAAATAGTATCTTCCAATTCCTTTAATTGAGGCGTTGTGTAGCGTTCCGCATTGGCTAAAGTCTGTTTACGGATATAATCCTCCGGAACCAAATCTTTATAGGAATTCGTCACCTCAAAATAGTAGCCGAAAACTTTGTTGTATTTAATTTTTAAATTTTTAATACCGGTTCTTTGACGGTCATCCTCTTCCAATTTGGCAAGCCAGCTTTTTCCTTCTGTTTTTGCCCGGCGAAGATTATCAATCAATTCATTAAAGCCGTCCTTAATTATGCCGCCTTCACGTACCAGAATCGGCGGTTCTTCGGTAATGGAATCATCAATCAAATGATAAATATCCTGTAAATCATCTATTTCTTCATTGATTTGGCTCAAAAGCTGCTTTTCAAAGCCACTAAGTACGGTTTTAATATGCGGAAGCATTCTTAAAGAAGATGCAAATGCAATCAAATCTCTTGGATTGGCTGTTTTATAACTGATTCGGCCAAGGAGACGTTCCAAATCGTAAATCGGATTTAAATATTCACGAAGTTCATCTCTTGATACCGTATCTTTGTTCAATTCTTCAATCGCATCGAGGCGGGCATTGATTTCATCCTTTTCAATCAGAGGCTGTTCAATATAGCTTCGAAGACATCTACCGCCCATAGCGGTTTTTGTCTTATCAAGCACCCACAAAAGCGAGCCTCTTTTTTGCTTTTCACGTAAGGTTTCCACAAGTTCCAAATTACGTCTTGTTGAACTGTCAAGAAGCATAAACTTACTTGGCAAATACGGAACCAAATGCGTAAAATGTGTCAAATCATTTTTTTGTGTCTCATATAAATATAACAGAAGAGCTCCCGCCGCAATCACTCCAACCGGGAAATCTTCAATTCCAAGCCCTGTTAAAACATTCACTTTAAAATGCTTCATCAGACATTTTTTGCAGGCGTCATCATCAAAATAATGTGGTTCCAGCGCATTAACACATATACGCAGTCTCCCGCGTAAATCCTCCACATCAATGCCACTTAGTAAAAGAGCATCGTTACAAATAATTTCACTGGGTGAATACTTCATCAGCTCGTCCATCAGTTTTTTCAGTGATTCCACTTCTGTAACAAAATAGTCGCCCGTTGTAACATCTGCCACGGAAATACCTATTTTTTCCGGCAGATAGGTAATACACATAATATAATTATTCTTTCGTTCATCAATGGCCTGTGGATTTGTATTGGTACCCGGTGTAACAATGCGGACTACTTCTCGTTTAACAATCCCTTTTGCCTGTTTTGGATCTTCTACCTGTTCACAAATTGCTACTTTGTAGCCTTTTGAAACTAATTTATTCAAATAACCTTCCAACGCATGATACGGAACACCACACATCGGCGCACGCTCAGCAAGACCGCAGTTTTTACCTGTCAATGTGATTTCAAGTTCCTTGGAAGCAGTCTGTGCATCTTCAAAAAACATTTCATAAAAATCACCAAGACGGTAAAAAAGAATACAATCCTTATACGCGTTTTTTGTCTCTAAATATTGTTGCATCATTGGTGTCAATTCTGACATATTGATATCTGGCATTTTGGTTTTACCTTCTTCTTAAAGTTAAAAAAATTGAACGGGAGTGCACATTTTTCATCGTGCATACCCGTTCAATATATTACCACAAAATAGCGTTTATTGCAATTCCCCGGCACGTTTTAATGCATCATCGATATGCTCGCAGAAATTCTCTTCTCCAACGATTTTGTCAAAGCCCGCTTTCTGCATTGTACGCATCGGTTGTTCATTTACATGGCTCAATATTAATGTGATATTCTTTTTCTTACATTTGCCATAAAGCTGTTCCAAAGAATGCATCGCTGTTGCATCTATAGCATTCACACTTCTCATTCTCAAAATCAAAATATTTTCTTTATCTTTTAAACTAATGTTTAAAATTTTATCTGCCGCACCAAAGAATAAAGGTCCGCTGATTTCATACACAACGGTATTCTTCGGAACTTCTCTCAAACTGATACTGTCAGGATCGTTTTCATCATCGATGTATTTCCAGCCTTCAACCTCTGTTACTTCACTCATACGTTTCATGAACAACATAGCTGCCAAAATCATACCCACTTCGATTGCCACAACCAAATCAAACATAACTGTAAGAACAAAAGTTAATACAAGTACGATAATATCGCTCTTAGGTGCTGTTTTACATAAGTGTAAAAACTTTTTCCATTCAGACATATTGTATGCAACCATAAACAGAATTGCTGCAATTGTCGGCATTGGAATCAATCCCGCATAAGGCATTAAAACAACCAAAATCAATAACAATACAACCGAATGTACCATACCGGAAATCGGTGTTCTGCCGCCATTTTTTACGTTGGCAGCAGTTCTTGCAATGGCACCTGTGGCCGGAATACCGCCAAACAAAGCACTTCCCACGTTACCAATCCCTTGCGCAACAAGTTCCATATTGGAACGATGACGGCTGTTTACCATACTGTCTGCAACCACACAGGAAAGCAAAGATTCAATTGCTGCCAAAATCGCAATGGTAAAAGCATCAGGAAGTACGTTGCTGATTGTCGCAAATGAAAACTCAGGCAACCGGAATTTTGGCAAATCTGATGTAATTGTATATAACTCGCCAATAGTTTTCACTTCCATTTTAAGCCCGGAAACCATAAAAATTCCCACAAATACCGCTACAAGCGAACCCGGTATTTTCTTTAAAAATCCCGGCAACATCGGCCAGATAATCAAAATTGCAAGACAAACAACACCTACAATCACCGCAGACCAGTTAATTGTTCCGATGTGATGAATGACTTCTTCGATTTTTTCAACAGTTTCAATGGCATTAACATTTGGATCTGTTGTTAGTCCCAGAAAGGATTTTATCTGTCCTACCACAATCGTAATGGCAATACCGGATGTGAATCCTGTTGTGATGGTGTATGGAATAAACTTAATCAAACTTCCGAGTTTTAATAAGCCCATCAAAATCAAAATAATACCGGCTAAAATGGTTGCAACAATCAAGCCATCCATACCGTTTTCAGCTACAATCCCCGCCACGATGGTGGCAAAAGCCGCTGTAGGCCCGGAAATCTGTACCCTGCTTCCTCCGAAGAAGGAAATCAAAAATCCTGCAATAATCGCTGTGTAAATACCTTTTTCTGGTGTGACACCCGAAGCAAGCGCTAAAGCGATTGACAAAGGCAGCGCTATGATAGCAACAATTATTCCGGCAATAATATCTTTAACAAATTGCTCTTTTGTGTATGTTTTCATAACCGAAAACAACTTTGGTTTTAGTTTTTCCATTGTTTTTCTCCTCATATATGTAAAAAACTCGTATGAATTTTTACATCCACACGAGTTTTATATTATTCCTTTATTTATGCATTTTCAATGTCAAAATATACAAGATTTTGCAAAATTAAATCCGATTATTTCGCCATATGTCCTACATAATAAAATCCATGACACTCATCCAGTACAACATCTACAATGGAACCAACTAAGCTTTCATCACCCGGGAAATGTACAATAATGTTGTTGGATAATCTTCCCGTTACAAGGGACGAATCGTGTTCGTTCATTTCTTCCACAAGTGCCGACATCGTTTTTCCTTCTAAAAGACTGACTCTTTCTCTTGCCATCTCCTGTACCGTGCTTAAAACACGGTCAAAATTCCTTTTTACTATCGTCTCCGGCACTTGATTTTCCATAGCCGCAGCCGGCGTTCCCGTACGTTTGGAATAAATAAACGTAAAGGCATTTTCATACTGCACTTTTTTAATTACATCAATGGTATCATTCACATCCTCATCGGTTTCTCCCGGAAAACCAACCATAATATCTGTAGTCAGTGCGATATCCGGAATTTCCTTACGGATTTTCAATGCCAATTCCACGTATTTTTCTTTGTCGTAACGGCGATTCATAGCACTTAAAATACGGCTTGAACCGGACTGAAGCGGCAAATGCAAATGTCTGCAGATTTTCTTGGAGTTTTTCATCACTTCAATCAGTTCATCAGACAAATCCTTTGGATGGGAAGTCATAAAACGAATTCTCTGAAGACCTTCAATTTTTTCAATTTCCTGTAAAAGCTGAGCAAAAGTCATCGGGTTTTCCAGATTTTTACCATAGGAATTTACGTTTTGTCCAAGGAGCATAATTTCCACGACACCATCTTTTACAAGACTTTCAATTTCCCTGATAATATCCTTTGGCTCACGGCTTCTTTCTCTTCCGCGAACATACGGTACAATACAGTAGCTGCAGAAATTATTACAGCCAAACATAATATTGATTCCGGATTTGAATGCAAATTTTCTTTCTACAGGTAAATCTTCTACAATTTTATCCGTATCTTCCCAGATATCTATTACCATACCGTCCGCTTCAAACATTCTTACCAGCAATTCGGCAAATTTATAAATGTTATGTGTACCGAAAATCAAATCCACAAAACGATAGCTTTTTCTCAATTTTTCAATTACAGATGGTTCCTGCATCATACAACCGCAAAGTGCAATTTTTTTGTAAGGATTTTTCTTTTTCTGCGGCTGGAGTGCTCCAAGACGTCCGTAAACTCGTTGATTTGCGTTGTCACGAACCGTACAGGTATTGTAAATAACAAAATCTGCCGTTTCTTCTTCTATAAGTTCATAGCCTACATTTTCTAAAATACCGACCAATTTTTCCGAATCCCTTGCATTCATCTGACAACCGAAAGTGGTCACACAACATGTAGGTTTTCTGCCAAGTTCTTCTTCTAATTTTTTTACATAAACAGCTGCTTTATCCATAAACTCATATTGCAACTTTGTTTCATTTGTTAATTGATTCATATATTCTCCTAATCTAAATCTCTAATATGTTTTCGAAGGGCTAAAACAAACTGTGGGCTTACCGACAATTCGTCCACGCCGATATCAATGAAATCTTTTGTATATTGGGTATTACCTGCCAATTCACCACAGATACAAACCGGTATTCCAACCGAATGTGCACTTCTAACCGTGTATTCAATCAGTCGCATAATACTTAAGTTGCAGGTAGTGTAATATTCTGCCACAGAAGGATTCAATCTGTCAATGGCAAGGGCGTACTGTGTCAGGTCGTTTGTTCCGATACTAAAGAAATCCACTTCCTTTGCCAATTCCTTAGAAATCATAACTGCCGCAGGTGTTTCAATCATAAGTCCCTGCTTCGGAACCATAAATTTTTTACCTTCATTTACCAGTTCATTTTTTATTTCTTCATTGATTTCTTTAATTTTTTCCACATCATCAAAACAGGAAATCATTGGATATAAAACTTTAAAATTTCCAAGAAAATTTGCCCTATAAATGGCTTTCAACTGGGCTTTAAACATTTCTTTATGCTTAAAGCAAAAACGAATTCCTCTACATCCCATAGCCGGATTATCTTCCGCTTCGTGGTAAAGATATGGTAAAACCTTATCCGAACCCAAGTCCATCGTTCTGATAACAATACTGCTGGCAGGCATAGATTCGCTGAGTTTGGTGTAAATAGCCAAAAGTTCTTCTTCCGTAGGCATATGTGAGCTTGTTAAAAAGTCATATTCTGTTCTGTAAAGTCCAATTCCTTCTCCATCCTGATCAATTACATTTTTAACTTCCTGAACATGACCGATATTGGCAAAAAGACCTATTTTCTTTCCTGATTTTGTAACAGTCGGTAAACCGGCATATTCTTTTAATGCGTTATGCGAATGCAAATATTTCTCTTTTTCTTTTTTGTATAAAAGATATGCGGATTCATCCGGTGAAATAAGCAATTTTCCGCTTTCACCGTCAATAATTCCACTCTTTCCCTGCCACTGGCTGTTTATTTCACCACCAAACAGATATGGAATGTTACGTTCGGCCGCCATAAGGGATACATGAGATGTAAAACCGCCATGATGCGTCACGATACCGATTACATTTTCCTGACTAAACATTAAAACTTCGCTTGGTGTTAAAGAATTAGCTACAATAATAACAGGTTCTTCAAACTGCAGCGTAGAGTTTTTCTGATGATTTAAAATACGCAGAACGCGTTCGCACACATCATTAATATCATCAATTCTCTCAATAACAAGAGTATCCAGTAACTTGCTAAGTTCCACGCAAATCTGCTGACACACCTTCCACACAGCAAACTGAACATTACATGAATAATTCTTAATAAACTCAGTAATACGGTTTAAAATCACCTCATCACGAAGTAACATTTCATGGGCTGCAAAAATTTTAGCTTCGTTTATATTATTTTTCTCTAAAGCCATTTTGGAAAGAATAGATAATTCCTTCATACAGTCCTGTACTGCTTTATTTAAAAGTTCAATTTCCGCCTCAACATCTTCGCATTTTGTCATAACCGGATAAGCTTTTACATTTTCATAGTAAAAAAGTTTACCCATATCAATTCCGCCGTGCCCTGATAAAAATTGATTGATTTCCATAATAATCCTTAACCTCTGATTTCTCCGTTACCGATAACCTGATATTTATATGCCGTCAATTCCCTAAGTCCCATTGGTCCTCTGGCATGTAATTTCTGCGTACTGATACCGATTTCTGCGCCAAAACCAAATTCAAAACCATCCGTAAATCTGGTGGAAGCATTTACATATACGCAGGCTGAATCCACATTGTTTAAGAAATACTGTGCATTCTCTTTACTTTCCGTAATAATCGCATCTGAATGGCCGGTATTGTATTTATTAATATGTTCTACCGCCTCTTCCACGCCATCTACTGTTTTTACGGATAAAATGTAATCCAAATACTCTCTTCCATAGTCTTCTTCCGTAGCATCAAAAGCGTCTATGGTAAATTGTTTTGACATTTCATCACAACGGTATTCCACATCCGCATGACTTAATGCAGCTTTCACCATCGGCATAAGTTTTTCTGCAACATTTTTATGTACCACCAAAGATTCACATGCATTACATACACTGATTCTCTGTGTTTTAGCGTTATTAATTATGTTGACTGCCTTGGTCAAGTCTGCCGATTCATCTACATAAATATGACAGTTTCCCGTACCTGTTTCAATTACCGGAATGGTGCTGTTTTCAACCACAGCTTTAATAAGTCCTGCTCCTCCGCGTGGAATTAAAACATCTACATATTCTTTAAGCTTCATAAATCGGCCTGTCACTTCGCGGTCTGTATTTTCAATTAAAATAACCGCATCTTCATTCAAATTCTTCTCTTTTAAACCTTCTCTGATAACCTTGGTAATGGCAATATTTGAGTAAATAGCTTCCTTTCCGCCCTTTAAAATCACGGAATTTCCGGATTTAAAGCAAAGTCCGAAAGCATCTGCGGTTACATTTGGTCTGGATTCAAAAATGATTCCGATTACCCCGAGCGGAACTCTCACTTTACGGATTTTCATTCCATTTTTGTGAGAAAATTCTTCCATAACATCCCCTACATAATCCGGCAAATCGGCAATCTGTTTCAACCCTTCAGCCATCGCTTCAATTCTGCTTACTGATAGAGAGAGCCTGTCAATCATCCCATCATGAATTCCGTTATCTTTTGCCTTATCAATATCCATTTGGTTTGCCTTTAAAATGTCTTCACTACAGGCAACCAACTTTTCCGCAATATGTATAAGTGCCTCATTTTTCATTTTTGTTGTATATTTTTGCACATCATATTTTGCAGCTTTTGCCCGTTTCCCGATTTCAATTAACATATCCATCTATTTCACTCTCCTAATTACATTTTCTTCGTTTATTACATAATCCATAGGAATGTCCCATACATTTACATCCGGAATTTTGGGAAGTATCTGCAAACAAAAACAAACTCCCACCTTCGTGATGTCGTTATGACACGCTTTTAAATATCTGTCATAATATCCTTTTCCATAACCGGCGCGGTTCCCAAATACATCAAATACACTTCCCGGTAAAATCATAATCGTCCGTGTATTAATAGTATTCTTATCGAAAATCACATTCCCTTTTGGCTCTTTAATGCCTTTATATCCTTCTTCAAATTCACTAAGGCTGTTTACTTTAATAAAATCCATAGAAGCATAATCTGTCACTTTCGGAAAATAAACATATTTTCCTTCCGAAAAAGCCTTATTTGCCAAGGGAAGCATATCCACTTCACCTAAATAAGGGTAAAAAAGAAGTACATTTTCTGCGTTCCTGTATTCGTCCAGTTCTTCTGTTCTTTGACAGATTATTTTTGAAAAGGTTTCATAATTTTCCTTGGATAATTGTTTTCTTTTATCAAGAATTTCTTTAGTGTACGTCTTCATTGTTTTTATTTCCGAATTTCTCACCTAAATTTACGATGGTACCATCTTCGTTTTCAATATCAATATTATTGAGCTGACTTCTTATAGACTGACGGAAAAGAACTCTGTATTCTTCAAACAATCTTGTTCTTTCCTCATTCTCCTCAGCAGTAAGACCTACTGTTTCTTTTTTACGATACAGTTCATTAATTCTGGCAACTATTTTATCCATAACTTTTACCTCAAATTATTTTATATATTCTTTCATATCAAAGTCGGCGTCTTTCTTTCCGACAAAAAGTGTGCCTTCTTCGCATCCGCTTACAAGGCGCCCTAAAATCTTTACATCCGCACTGTTGGCAATAATCATATCCGCTCCGGATTTTGTGGCAATTTTGGCCGCAGTTAATTTCGTATTCATACCGCCCGTGCCTACACTGCTTCCTGTAGATTCTTTTGCCATATTTTCGTATTCTTCGGTTAAATTCTCAACCAAATGAATAAATTTCGCATTCTCATTTTGTCTTGGATCGTCAGAGTATAATCCATCAATATCCGATAACAAAATCAACAAATCTGCCCCTACCAAATTGGCAACTATGGCAGACAACGTATCATTATCGCCGATTCCAAGTTCGTCAGTAGCAACGGTATCGTTTTCGTTTACAATCGGAATAACCCCCATTTTTAAAAGTTGGACAAATGTATTATGTGCATTTTCATTGCTTTCCTTGTCCATAATGGTATATTTGGTCATAAGAATCTGCGCAGTTAACTGGTTGTATTCTGCAAAAAGTTTTTCATAAATCATCATCAGTCTCGCCTGTCCGATTGCGGCACAGGCCTGTTTGATTGCCATGGAATTTTCGCAGGCTTCCTGGTCTTTTTTGCTGATACCGACTGCTTTTCTTCCTGCCGCAACAGCTCCCGAAGTAACAAGAACAACTTCTTTCCCCTGGTTTTTCAGGTTACAAAGTTCCCTGACAAAAATGTCCATCTTTCCGTAGTCCAGTTCCCCTGTAGCGTGTTGTAAAGAGGAAGAACCAATCTTAATAACAATTCTCTTTTTATCTTTTAATTTTTCACGAAATGCATTCATGATTTTACTCCTTTATAGGTCTATATATTGAGGCAATTTTTTCTGCCACTTTAATGCCGTCCATTCCTGCCGAGGTGATTCCGCCGGCGTAGCCCGCACCTTCTCCGCAAGGATATAAACCGTCAAAATTACTTGTAAGTGTTTCGTTATCCCTTATAATGCGTACAGGTGACGATGTCCGGCTTTCCACTGCATATATTTTTGTTTCAGGGTGTGCAAAGCCCGGAATAATTTTATCAAAATGACTCATTCCTTCCACAAAACCTTGCATCATATCCTCTTTGAAAAAACTACCCAAATCGGCTTTTTTTGCGTTCCCCTTGGTATTTCTCTCGAATCCCGTAAAACAATCCGTATTTTGGCCTTTTAAAACGTTTTTTGCGCCCATTGAATCGCAAAGTTGCCCATAGGTGCAATACGGAATACTGCCTTCGCCAAGTTTATAAGCCTTCTCTTCAATTCTTCGCTGAAATTCTATACCCGCCAGCGGATTATCCGACTCAAAGTCTTCCCTGGTAACCGAAATAATAATCGCACTGTTTGCGCTTTTACTGTCTCTTTTACTGTAACTCATACCATTAATGGCCAGCTTTTTTTCTTCGCTGGATGCGTTCACCACATAGCCTCCCGGGCACATACAGAAAGAATAAACACCTCTCCCTAAAGATGTTTTTGCCGTCACTTTGTATGGTGCAGGCGGTAATTTATCAGCCATCTGACTGCCATACATTTCAGTATTAATCAGTTTTTGCGGATGTTCCACGCGAAAACCTACCGCAAATTCCTTGGATTCCATTACAACGCCCTTCTGATACAACATTTCAAAAGTGTCTCTTGCACTGTGACCAATTGCCAAAACAACACAATTTGTTTCTAATACTTCTTTGCCGTTGACAATAACACTTTTCACAGCGTTTTTTTCAAACTCAATGTCCGTAACCAGTTTTTCAAACAAAACGTCCCCGCCCCATTCTCTGATGCGGTTTCTCATGTTTTTAACCACTGTTTTTAAAATATCCGTCCCAATGTGCGGCTTGGCTTCGTATAAAATATTTTCCGGCGCACCGTTTTCTACAAATACCTCCAAAACCTTTTTGTTTCTTCCGTACTTGTCCTTTACCAAAGTATTTAATTTTCCATCCGAAAAAGTACCCGCTCCGCCTTCACCAAACTGTACATTGGAATACTTTTTTAAAACCCCTTTGGTCCAAAATTCCTCCACGGTTTTACTTCGTTTATCTACATCCTCGCCCTGTTCCAACAATATCGGGCAATAACCGTTTTGGGAAAGCATATAAGCGCAGAAAAGCCCCGCCGGTCCGGAACCGATAACTACCGGTCTAAAGGGAAGTTTTTCTTTTCCGGAGCATACAAAAGCATAGGGGTCTTTCACTATTTTTTGTACATTGTTATCTTTTACTTTTGCAAGTACCTGTTTTTCATTATTAACTTTAACATCCACAACATATATGTAAAAAATTTGCGGCTTTTTTCTGGCATCAATGGACAACTTCTGAATCTGATAGTCTGTCAGCATATCCTCATTAATGCGAAGCGTTTTACATATTTTTGAAACAAGCTGTTTCTCAGTGTGGTTTACCTCTAATTTTAACTGCGAAATCCGAATCATATTATCTGTTATTTACCTTTTCTGTGGCGGCATCACAGCCTGCCAAATATCCGCCGGCAAATGCCCACTGAAGATTATATCCTCCGCAAATACCGTCAACATCCACTATTTCCCCTGCAAAATATAAGCCCTTCACAAACTTTGACTGCAAGTTTTCATCCAGTTCACAAACATCCACACCACCGGCAGTTACCTGTGCTGTTGCATAGCCCTTTGTATCTATAATATTAAATACAATATTCTTAAGTTGCTTTACTATTTCAAAAAGTTCTTTTGGCGACTTACTTTTTACAATATCTGCCGGTTTACATCCCGCTTGTTTGATAGCCCAAAGACATAGCTTCTTATTGGCAAGTCCGCACATAAATTCTTCCAATGTATTCTCTTTATGTAATATAAGACGTGTATCTACCATACTTTTTAATTCATCCAATTTTAATTCCGGCAACACATCTGCAATTATTTTCACATTTTTCTGTTCAAACAAGCCATAAGACACCAGTCTGCTAAGTTGAAATACCGGAATTCCGGAAATACCATAATCCGTAAATTGTATTTCGCCCTGTTCCATACGGACAAGTACCTCATCTACATATATGGAAACACTTCCTTCCGTACGGACTCCTGCTATCATTTTATAAAAATCATCACGTCCCACAAGCTGTACAAGCGCCGGAACCGTAGGTATTATGCGATGTCCCATTTTCTTTGCAAGCTTATAACCGCTTCCGTCAGAACCGGTTTTTGGATAGCTTCTACCACCCGTTGTGACAATCACTTTATCAAAATAATATTCTTCATCATTTTCCGTGTATACAAAGAATGTCTCTTTTTCTTTCGTAACTTTAGTTACTTTTTTCTCGGTTATAATTGAAACACCGAATTTTTTCAGTTCCATCCTTAAAATATCAAGCACGATGGATGCCTGCTCTCCAATCGGATACAAATAGCCGTCTCTATTTTTTATAAGCATGCCTGCATCTTCAAAAAATGCCATAACATCCTTGGCAGAAAATCTTTCAAATAACCGCATCAAAAATTCTTTATCCTTGCAATAATAGCAGGATTCATCCAAGAAAAGATTAGAAAAATTGCACTTGCCATTACCTGTCAGCAATATTTTATTTCCAATACGGCCGGTCGCTTCTATGATAGTTACATCTGCGCCTTTTTTCGCCGCAGCAATTGCAGCCATCATACCTGCGGCTCCGCCACCTATTACCGCAATTTTCACCTGCATTACAGACTCCTCCCACAATACTCACTATTTCAAATTATAATACTAACTTGAATAAGACTCAAGAAAATTATATAATTCTTCTTCCGATTCAAAGTACTTTTTATTTAAAATTTCCAGTCTGACATTTTCCGGGAGATTTTCCATTGAAATATCTGTTGTCAAAAAGACGGTTTCCATATCCTCGTAATATACAACAAGTTTATTATCTTTCGACACCATATAAAAACGCATTTTAATCGCACTGTTCGAATAATTCTTCTGAAGTTGTATTTCTTTACTCGAAAAACTTACAACCGCAAGACTTCTAAATCCTTTTTTTATATCTGACAACGCCGGAGATATTTCGTAGATTTCCATTTCTTCTATAAAACGCTCCCTGTTAAGTCCTATATATTTTGTCGGCATCACATTTTCGCCTTTAATTTCTTCCCCGGACTCCAAATTGTGTTCTATAATAATAAGCTTTGTATCCGCAGTGATTAGTTCTTCACTCTGTATGGCAGGTTTTATGTTTTCTTCACTATTATCCGGCTTCGAAACAGATATTGGGTTTATCTCATTTTCATATCTGTGAGGATAAAAAGAGTTCATAAACTTTTCGCTGTAAATCCCGGCCATAAAAGCAATTCCGAAAACAAATAAAAAAACGCCGATTCTTTTTAATGTGTGCATATCATCACGCTCCTTAAAAAAATTATCAACGTTTTTTTACCAAAATATTCATTTCATTTCATTTTTTAAAAAATGTGCAATAATTCGCCAAGTTTATACATAATGCGTCCACAGAAACCACCGTTTAGTTCCTCTTCGTCCACACAATGTAATACCAAAAGAAGAATCATATATAAAAGCACACATAAAATCAAAAGACCGACTACAATCACAAGCTGTAAAATTCTTTGCTGTGTTATACCGATTGCTTTTTCTAAAAGCAATAAAATAATTCCCATTACAAAGGTTCCAAGCGTCGGTAATACAAAAAGTTTCATAACATTTTTATTAAAGCCTGATTCTCTTTCCAAAACAAAGAACTCTGCAATAAAAGCAAGTATAAAATAACATATAATACCGATGCTGATACTGTATCCTCCAACAGCCGGAGTTTTATACAACAAAAATGTTATAATCACGGATACAAAAAGCGAAATGTAGTTAATAGCAAGTACACTCTTTGATTTTCCGATATTGGTAAGGAACATCCCATACAAACTGTATAAAGGTACCAATGCAAATGCAAACGATAAAATCTGCATATGGACAACATACTGCGGCGAAGTATTTCCGGTCAAAATATAAATAACACTTTCCGCCATTACAATAAAGAAAACGGCAAGCGCGAAAGTTATTATAACGTATTTATGTGTACGATTCCATAAATACGCCTTTACACCTCGTATATCTTCGTTTTTTAACATTTTCCTGTATCGTATAATATATTTTAATGTGAAAGCCTTGGTGACAAAATACGGAACAAGTATCGTCACACATAGCACAATCGCCAAAATTCCAAAGGATGTATTGGCATTCTCAAGTCCCGGCGCTTTTCTATTATAAAAAGAGCAGAAAATAAATGCCGCAAAAACAAGCAGATATATACTTATTTTATGGATATTTACTGCTATATGTGCTCTGGCAACAACCGGCAGCATTCCGAAAATGTTTTCATTATACTTGGTCAAATCATTGGTAGTCTGTTTTCTGATGTATGGTTTATATACAAGATACATCCATCCCATACACAATAACACCATAATCTGCGAAGCCAGAAGCGCAATCGGTATTGTTAAAGATGCATACAGATTTTCCATACAACTGCTCTTTAACAACGCATCCACTTTAATGCCGTATTCTTTTAAAGGATTGTACACGCCTATTCCTACAACCAATGCGGTAACAAAGCCCAATACTCTTGAAATAATAACAGTCAGCCTTCTGTTATAACATTGATAATAGGTGCGAAACACCTCGTTGAGCGGAACCAACACAAGAAGCGGCAAAAACAACCCTATCCCATATGGAAAAGGCTTTACAACATGTAAAAACGCAGACATTTTATCTACAAAAACAAATGCCACAATCATTGCAATGCCTTCAACAATCAGTAAATACAATACCGTGCTTTTAAAAACCGTTTTTGCATTTTTAAACTGCTGCTTCTGAAAACGCGGTTTTACCACATTTTGAAAAGCTTGCGGCAACGAAAGACCACAAAAAAGATATATGAGCATAAACACCATAAACGATGCAATTATATAATCCTTTCCCACGTCATCCAGCATCGCCAACACTGCTAAAATACCTAATATATAAAAGAATTTGAACAAATATTCAATTTTATTTAATAATATTTGTTGTTTTGAATTCATTTGTGCTCCTCTATTCCGTATCCCGTCTAATCTCTAATGCATTTAAAATGGCTTCCTGATGCTTTTCCATTTCTATCCGCTCTGCATCTTCCATATGGTCATAACCACATAAATGCAGCATACTATGCGCAATCAAAAACGCAAATTCCCGCTTCGTGCTATGTCCATAAGCTTCTGCCTGCTCTAAAACCTTTTGGGCAGAAATTATCATATCTCCAAGAACAAGCCTTCCACTGTCCGGATCAAAATAATCTTCAAAATGTTCTTCTACATGTGAAAAATCCGCCGGAACTTCATAATCCACATTCGGAAAACTTAAAACATCGGTTTCTTTGTCAATCTCCCTGTAATCCCTGTTATATTCACGGATACCTTCGTTGTCTGTTATTAACAAATTCACCTCTGCATCATATGGACATTTCACATATTCAATTGCCTTCTCAATTACCATCCCTGCAATCTCATTTATATCGAATGAAAAATCCACATTACATTCGTTATCTATGTAAAAAATCATAATACAATTTTTCCTCCAAAAGTATATGTTTTACAATTTCCGCTTCACCATAAGTAATTCCGCACTTCTTTGGGAAAACACTGTCCATTTTCTTTTTAAGGAGTGCTAAAATCACCTGTTCATATTGTATTTCTTTATTGGCATTTTTCGTGTGTAAATATTCCATTGAAGATATAATCATCTCAGCAATCAACACAACAAACGCTTCCTTGGTGTTTGGACAGTTTTGGTTTTCAATAACATCCTTCAAATAATCATATGTGTAAGAAGGGAATTCATAATCCTCAATCGCAGTCATAGCATTTTCGAAGTTTGCTTCTCCTTGCAAAACGCCAATTTTATAATAATATGACAACGTCTTCACACACTGACCGTCCAAATCAAGCGCGGTAGCCAGTTTATCACTCAAATAAGCCACATGTACCGTATGAAGATATAAATTGGCATCTTTTTCCTTTAATTCAACCATCAAAGGACATTCCGTATCATTGATAATCAGAAATCTTTCACGGAACTTAAATACAATCAACTGGCCATATAGTTTTAAAATAATCAAAATCAAAATAGTACTAACAACCACGTTTACCGCCGGAATAATTAAAAGTTCCCAGTGCAAGGTCTCATTTATAAACAAAACCGCATTCGCAACTTCACACATAACAATAATCATCACGGACAACATAAGCGGATATGCGATTTTAAAATCCTCATCCAGTTTTTGAAATAAAATACTACAGATAATACCGCTTACAAAATAAAGACAAAACGTATTGACATCGGCACTACTGCTTAATAACACACTTACCATCAACAAATACGAAGCACTAACAATACCTACAAGTGCATTGCTGAATAAGGTCAATACAATAAATACCACTACATACGGCCAACCTGTTATAGGCAAAATCGGCAAAAGTACTGCAAGAAATACACCTGCAAGAAAACATATCATAAACCGTATCGGATGTTCTTCATTATCTTCCTGATAAGAATGTTTGATTCTTGCTTCTGCAAGTAAAAAAATAATCGTGCCAAGACAGATACAGCTGATAACCGCATTACGGATTATCTGAACCATATCTTTTGTATACAAAAAACTGCTACCCGTAACAGCTACAAGCGTTACAAAAAACAGTACTATATTTATAAATCTGCTTCTAAGCTGTAAATATTTCTCTCTATCTTCCATTTTTTTGATTCCTGCTTGTTTTCTTTTGTTCCCTTTGCTCGTAATTATCATACGCTTTTACTATTTTCTGTACAAGCGGATGACGTACAACGTCTTTACTTGTCAGATTACAAAAAGCAATGTCCTCAATTTTGGATAAAACTTTCACCGCTATATCCAGTCCCGACTTTGTTCCAGGCGATAAATCCTTCTGGGTCGCATCCCCCGTAATAACCACCTTCGAACCAAAACCGATTCTTGTTAAAAACATTTTCATCTGGGCAGGCGTGGTATTCTGTGCTTCATCCAAAATAATATAGGCATTATCCAAGGTTCTTCCTCGCATATACGCAAGCGGTGCAACTTCAATCAATCCTTTTTCCATATTTTTTGCAAAACTTTCCGCGCCCATAATCTGATAAAGTGCATCATAAAGCGGTCTTAAATACGGGTCTACTTTACTCTGTAAATCGCCCGGTAAAAATCCCAATTTTTCACCCGCTTCAATAGCCGGTCTTGTCAGAATAATACGGCTTACCTCTTCGTTTTTGAAAGCAGTAATTGCCATAGCCATAGCAAGATATGTTTTACCGGTTCCTGCGGGTCCAAGACCAAACACAATCATATTGTTTTTAATGGCATCTACATATTCTTTTTGTCCCAATGTCTTTGGTTTAATAGGTTTACCATTTATGGTATGGCAGATACATTCCGAATCCATCCCCGCCAAAGCCTCTATCTGATTAATTTTCTCCATATCGATTACATAATTAACGCGCTGAACGTCAATTTCATTTCCTCTCTGATATAATCTGTATAACTCCAAAAGAACATTTTTAGCCGACTCAAGATTTTCTCTCTTTTCTCCGGCAATTTTAATCTTGCCGTCACGGTCTACAATAATTACATGAAATGTTTTTTCGATAGTTCTGACATAAGAATCAAAGGGACCGAAAATATTGCTTATGACCGAAGCCTCTAATTCCAATTCCAAGTTCATTGAATAATATTCTCCACCTGTTGTTCTCTGTATTCTTTCTGTGAATTATTAATGGAAACGACAAAATTCCCCCTAATAACCCAATTATTCGCATTATGTTCTATTTTAACATCTTTTTGAAGAATTTGTACCCCTTTTTCACTTAAACTTGTATAATAATTGCTTAATTTTTTATTAAATATTTTTTGCACCTCTTCTTTTGTATATTCCTTTTCTACCAGATAGTATTCCCTGGCCTCGTAAGTACCGTAATATACGGGCAAAACAAGGCTGTTAAACAATGTAAGCTGCTGCGATGTGGTGTAAGTGTCGTAATAAGCAAAACCTGTGGAAAACGGCAAATGTATATCCGTATTTTTTATTTTGATATACGTTCTTTCCTTTTTTCGACCCGTATATTCTTTTTGTAAATACATATTATCCAATTTATCTTCATAACTTGTGCTTGTTTCAATGAAAACATCCGCATCAGCATCATAATAGTGATAACTTTTTATTTGTAATGCATCATCATAAATAGGAACCGCTCCCGTTACAAGAATCTGGCCTTTTGTCACCGCATCTCCCACTTTTACCTGTGCAAGACCGTTTCTTACGAGAATACTTGTCACAACTCCGTCTGCCTGTGAAACAATGTCCGAGTAAATACCGCTCATTGCATCTGCTGTTTCGTCTTTTAACAGTGTATTTTCTTCAATTCGTATATATAACGTATTTCCGGAAAGTGCCACAGAACACCATTTAATTATCGAAAATTCTTTTCGAAGATTTTCTTCCAAAAATGCATATTGAATTCCGGCTTTCAAAACGCCTTCATCCACCTCATAACTTTTCAAAAAGTCCTCAAGCTGCTCATCCGAAACCGTATAATTCCCTTCAAATTCGATTTTCCAAACAAATAAATTGCTTATAAATATCATCAGGAGCGCAACCAATATAAAACAAATATAAAAAACCCTGCTTTTCTTTCCAAGAAATAAAAAAGGTAGTCCATACTTTTTAAGTATGTCTACCTTTACCCCTGTCTTATTCACAATTTCTTTAAGTTCCCTATAATCATCCACTGAAATTTTCATTCCATATTCATTATGTGACATCTGCAAATCCCATAAATAAATACTTTTGGCTTTACACAAATTAATAAAACGCTCAGTTCCAAATCCCTGTACTTTTATCAGGTAATATCCTCTTAAAAACAAGAAAAAACGAAACATCTTAAACTCCTAACAATATTTTACTGCCGAAATAATTCCTTTGATTTTCATATCCATATTCGTGTAGTATTCAATTTGCATGTTTTTTCCTTCGATGTGTATTTTATTCTTGCGTCCCTGGATAACAATACATTGATCCGTGTAGGTAACAATCCCCTTATAATTTTCCACAAAAAGCGCTGTGTCACCTTCTAGAGTGATTATAGTTGCTCCAAGCATCACATCCTGTGTAAATCCGATTTTTCCGGAAATATGTTCTTTGGCTGTTAAAAAATTAGAATTCTTTTTCATACTAAAAAATATGCAAAAGATTATTCAATAATTCCTTGAATCAGTTCTCTTTTTATGACTTCTTTATCTGTAAATGTATATGCCTTTAAGAGTCTTTCCTTTGCTTCTTTAATTTTCACTTCAGAATTGCCGTAAATCGTCGCAATCGGAGTATCCTTCGAAACATAATCCCCAACTTTTTTATGCAAAATCAGTCCAACGGATAAATCAATTTCACTCTCTTTGTTTTCTCGTCCACCGCCAAGAATTAATGAACAAACGCCCACTTCATCACATACGATTTTTTCAATGTAGCCTTCCGTTTCGGTAAAAACTTCTTCTTCCAAAGCTGCTTTTGGCAAAAGCTTAGGATTGTGTGCCTGCTCGGCATTTCCACCCTGAGCCAAAATAAACTCAACAAATTTTTCAAAAGCTTTACCACTGTCTACGGCTTCTTTTATCATCGCTTTTGCACTTTGAACGTCCGGTGCAATTTCACCTGCCATAAGCATATACGCTCCCAATGTATAACAGAGTTTTGTAAAATCTTCAGGGCCCCTGCCTTGCAAAGTATCTATGGCTTCTTTTACTTCCAATGCATTTCCTACTGCGAAACCAAGGGGCTGATCCATATCCGTAATAATTGCAACAGTCTTACGTCCTGCCATTTTTCCGATATTAACCATAGCCTTTGCAAGCAAGGTTGCATCTTCTTTTTCTTTCATAAATGCACCGCTTCCGGTCTTTACATCCAAAACAATGGCATCGCTTCCTGCCGCAAGCTTTTTACTCATAATGGAGGACGCAATTAAAGACATATTATCAACCGTTGCTGTTACATCGCGCAGAGCATAAAGTTTCTTATCCGCCGGTGCCAGATTGGCAGTCTGACCCATAATGGAAACACCGATTGTATTAACATTTTCTATGAATTTCTCCGTTGGAATATCTGTTCTGAAGCCTTCAAAGCTTTCCAGTTTATCAATTGTACCACCGGTGTGACCAAGACCTCTGCCGCTCATTTTTGCAACGGATAAGCCACACGCAGCCACCATCGGAGTCAATGCCAGAGAGGTTTTGTCTCCCACACCACCTGTGCTGTGCTTGTCTACTTTAATTCCATGAATTGCTGACAAATCAAGCATATCACCACTATGTGCCATTGCCATAGTCAAATGGAGTGTTTCTTCATCGTTCATCCCAACAAAATAAATTGCCATCATCATAGCCGACATCTGATAATCCGGTATTTTACCATCTGTATATTCCGAAATCATAAAATCAATTTCTTCCTTAGAAAGCACGCCACCATTTCTTTTTTTCATAATTAAGTCATACATTCTCATAGTCTTTGCCCCACTTCCAATCCTACGCCTATTTACATTTGCTTACGTACTACCAGATATTCATCCCCATTCTGATAATATGGACAGGATGTGTTTCGGTTTGTAATAAATTTTTCATATTCATCTTCATCCAAATCCATCATACAGGTATAACATTCATAATCTTCATCATATTCATAATTGATACAGGTATCACATATTGACATCACTTTTACCTCACTCTTTTGATATATTTATCATACAAAAAAAGAGAAAGTATTACAATGTAATCTTTCTCTTTTTTCATTTCTTTATTCTGTAATTTCTATATCAAGACTCTCATCTTCGTGCGGTTCTGTTAACTCTTCTTCATCATCCAATATAACTTCATGTAATACAATATCTTCTTCAATCAGATAATCAGCCAATGCTTCATTTGCAATCATAGATGGATTATTCACATCTTCTACATAATGCGTGAAGATGTAATCTTCTGAAGCACGTAAAATGGTACCTGTACCTACAACGTTCGCATTAATGATATCCCCATCGTTGATATCGTATTTATTCAAGCTGATAGCAAGACATTCCGGCGAAATAAACTTTGTCGCACACTTTTCACCATTAATGTATACTTTCGTCCATGCCGTAAAGTTTTCACCATAAACATATAAACCTTTTCCGATAACCGCCACGGAATCAATTATTATATCATTCACACCGAGTTCTAAATCGCTGGCAGGGTATAAATCCTCACCGGCATAAGAATATCTCTTACCATATAAAAGGTCATACTGTAAGTTTTCAAGACCATTTAAATAAATATCATTATCAATTGCATAGCCTGCATTCAAATAATCCTGATGATATTTAAAAATTGTACCTTCATGAATATTTGCCTGTCCTGTCACATAAGCAAGTAACTGATACGCAGTTAAATCCGCGTCTTTTTTAGGTAAACCGAAGTTATTCCAGGTAACATATTTGGTTTTGAATGTACTGCCTGAGGCCATATCCGTTTCATTAAGTCCCATAGTCGGCAAATGATCACCCCAAAGCACAATCAAGGTTTCTTCATCTCTTGCTTCCATCTGCGCTACAAGATTACCAATAAACTCATCAACATAGTGAAGTTCATTTACATAGTATTCCCATGAATAATTGAGTTCATCTGTCGGCGCACCCGTAACCTTAAATTCCGGTTCTTCAAAAACCGGTTCTGTCGGATATGCACCGTGCCCCTGAACGGTAATACAATACACCAAATCCTGCTGATTTTCACTTTTATTCATTACATTATCAATCTGTTCCAGTAACAAATTGTCAGCGGCCCATGTACCCAATGTGTTGTATTCATCTACAATCATAAATTCTTTGCTGACAAAGGAATCAAATCCCATCATGGAAAAAGCATTATTACGGCTATAAAATTTTGCTGTATTATTGTGTACTACATGAGTTGAATAGCCCAGTTTTCCAAGATTGCCGGCAATACTTTCACAATCGGTTTCCTTCAAAATTGTTTTATATGGATATTCTCCCGTACCGAAGAAACGCATACTCATACCTGTAAGCACTTCAAATTCTGTATTTGCAGTACCTGCACCGACAACCGGAACCGTCATATAACCGGTTGTGAAATTTTCTTCTAAATAACGGAAATTTGGTATCGCTTCCCCTTCAATATCCAAATAATTTACTTCTGTCGGATCAATAAAAGACTCTAATAAAACCACAATAACATTTGGTAGTTTTTCCGTTTCAGCCGTTTCATTTACCTGAATGGAATCCTGAATTTCCACAATGATTTCTTCACTGTAATTGGCCGGTCTGCTCATTCCCGTACCGACAACACTGGTGGAAAAACCATATACAAATCCATATTCTTCATATCCCAATGCAATATTTTCAAAATAAGTTGATAAAACTTCTTTGTTTACCGCTGCTTCAGTCACCATCGGAAGCCACATAAAACACGAACCGATTACAGTCAGCGAAATCAACTTATTAATCTTTCCTTTGAATTTTGGTGCTTTTATATAAAGCAATACATTTAATGCAACAACAATCGCAACCAAAATAATAACCAATACACATTCTGTCGCTGTAAAATATGTACTATTCATTGCAAACAAGTCACCTATCAGCTTTAAATCCGTATAACTAAAAGGCGTTACTCTTTTTGCCAAAATACAACCATTTATAATTCCCAAAAAACACCATAAAACCGAAAGCGTAACACGCATTGCAATTCTTTTTCTGAAAAGATATACAACAAAAAATGTCACATAAATAATCAGAGAATTATATAAGAAAATCCATGGTGTTTCTTTCAAAAATGTAAAAGCAGCTTTCACGGAATGTCTTGAACAGGATTCAATAAACAAACATAAAAAAGCAGCCAATACCATATGCCAAATCAACGATGTTCTATTGAAAAATTTAACTAGCTTTTCTTTCTTAAAAAAACCTTTACCCATAAGTTCTCCTTCTGTACTTAAACATACACAATAAGAATAAAGAATTTTATATAAAAACACAACGTTATAAGTGTACATATTTCACAAGTTTTTTTTCTCTTTTTGTGCGATATGCATAAAAAGAGCCGTAATCATCAAATTACGACTCCTTTAGTTTTATGCTTTACGCTCTTTACGTTTTACATAAATAATAATTGCGCCTGCAATACCAAAGATAATGAAAATCGGAATAATGTACATAATAATACCTCTTTCCTGATTTACATCAATAGTCGATACCGCATATCCACTGGATACTTCTTTAGATAAATCTTTAATACCCAGTTTATGATTTTCGGAAATATACGCATCCTTAGTGAGATACTCTGCCACACTGACAATTTCATATACGCCTGTTTCATTGTTGTAAACAGTCATATATTCTCCGGCTCCGACTTCCTGATTTTCACCCGGATTTTCCGGACGTTCGCTCGGATTTGGATTATTCGCAGACGAATTACCTTCTTCCGTATTATCTACATTAGTATCATCCGAATCCTTGGTGTTTTCATCTTCCACGATTTCGGTTGATGTTTCAGAAGAAGTACTTTCATTTTCTGTAGCATTTTCAGGTTCTGTTTCCTGTGTACTTACAAACGTACCTTCTTCATCATCCTTTACGCCTGCAAAATCATCTTCATTAGAACCCTGGCCATTCAGTGCATCACTGCTTCCTTGTACACCTTCTCCTGCCTGTGCATTATTTGCATCCGCCATCGCCTGCGCACCTACCGTAGAACCTGTATTTTCTCCGGTACTGTTATCAGTTACAAGTTCACCCGAACTGTTACCGACAATTTTTTCCAAATCAGCAGCTGAATGAATCATTTCACTCAAATTAGCATTTGCCGAATAAGTATTGCTGATATTTGCATACTGTGAATCTTTCTTCTCACCAAAGAATTCAACCGCATAATCTAACAGAGAAACTTCTTTTTCGATACTGTTATCAAAAAGGATATCGCCTGTTGCGTAATTATATCCGATAATTCCGCCGTTATTGTATTCAACAAGAACATATGGAACCGATGCATTTAACGTATTACTCATACGAACAATCGCCTGATTGTCCACGTCTTCCGGAATATTCCAATCATCCTGCATCATATCAACCATCATACCATCATTACCCAGAACTGTCTGGTATTGAACGCCATTCAGTTTGTAAATCAAAATATCCGTCTTTCTTGTTTCAAGCGAACCATCCACAGCGAATAACTGTTCATTCAGTACAAAAATCTGTGCATTTCTGTTGATAGTATCATATTCCGATTCAATTGCACTGAACTTCGCATAGGTTTTTATATCAATACTTCCGTATTTGAATGTCCAAAGTGGATTATCCTCACTTTGTTTCACTGTTTGTGTAACACTTCCTACTTTCTTACGGCTTTCTACATTCCAGATATTTCCACTTGCATCTAATGCTTTACCATTCATCAATGTAACAAAGTCGCCTGCCCATGTGCCTGCTGATGAAACAAGACCTTCCTCCGAAATATAATAGTAATCATTTCTGTATACCATAATATCTGTCTTAATATCATTCACACCGAAAAGAAGGCTTTCCAGTTCCTCAAGATTACTTCCCTTCAAAATAGTATCTTCCGATAAACTCGTATCTTTTAAGAAACCATATTCGAAGGTTATGTTTTCATCAAATGCATAACTAAATGTTGTTACCCTGTCTTTAATTACTTCTTTTGCAATTACAGTATCACCTGATTTTAATACATAATATCCTGCATCTACCAAATCATCAGAGAATTCCACGTTGATTTTATCAATATCCGATGCATACAAGGTACCGTAAGTAGCTTCTATCTGTCTCAAACCATAATTTGAAGTCAAACTAAGTGTACGTGCCATAGCCTTATCTCTTGGCAACGGCAGTCTGCTTAAAGTAAACTGCTTCTGAACAAGATTATCCTGGTTATACATTGTTGTAGTAGCTTCACGGATAATCGGCAGGTATGAGCCGGAATCATATACATTTGGATCATATCTGTTTCTAAGCCCCTTTGTGCCGCCGGAACCATCCGGGATATCACCTACGGATGCTCCCCAGTATGTATTACGGTTTACATAACCATAAGATGCCGTTCCTGTATATGCCAATGTCCAACCAATAGAACTGTAGAAGTTACTTGCTCTGTTATATTTAGTATTTACAACATAACTACCATCAAGATCTGTGCTTTCAAAAACTTGCATCTCATTCAATTTACTAGGGAAACCTGAAGCAAGCTTTGTTTTATCAGGATTCCAGTAATTATACGCATACGCTCCGTCTTCCTTCGTTATTGAAGCTGCATAAACATTACCTGTACCATCATTTAAAATAGTTTTATCCCAAATACGGTTATCTCGACCAATAAATACAAACTTGGTGTCATCAGCTGCAAAAGCACCTGTTTTGCCACTTCCACCGGTAATTGTATCAGCAAATACAATATTACCGTATGTTTTATCTACTTCGTTGGTATTAGAGTTTACACCTTTGATACGGCTACCATTATAGCCTGTCAATGAAACAGTTCCATTTGCATCAGTACCCAGACCCTTATATAGAAGTCCTGTCCTACCAATTGCCCCTCCTGCATAACCATTAACAGCCGTTACATTTCCTGCAAAATAGTTATTATACATACCGGTTACAGAATATGTATAATTCGTTTTTCCTGCAGAAACACTTGCAATATACTCATTACAGTACATACCAACCATACCACCGGCTATCTGTGTATTGGCTGCAATAACATTAGCATTAGAATAATTTTCTCTTACATAACCACTGTTTTGCATACCTACAAGACCACCAACGTTTGTAAAACCTACAACATAATAATCATCTGATGCAGCTGCCGTATATCGATTCAATGTATCTGCTAAATATTCTAATTCTGCTTCTTTATCATAATCAGCCAAATAGAAGGAACGGCCAACATAATGACTATTGGCAAGGGATGTAGATAAACGACCTACAAGGCCACCGACATTACTATAATCCGGAGCATAAATATTGGTATTGAGAACTCCGTTATAATACATTGAATTTTCATAACATCCTATAAGACCACCAACATTTATCAATGTTTCTGTACATTTATTGGTTTTTGAAGCATTGATATGGCTGTTTTTAGCAAAACACTGTTGCATGGTAGCTTTGCTATATGCACCCACAAGGCCACCTACATTATTGGTATTTGTAACATCAATCAAAACATTATCTGTCAAAAGTGCCCTAGTGGCTGAATATGTCGTTTCACCTATGATACCGCCACATGATGCATAAACTGTTGCCGAATCCATAGTGCTTCTTGTTTTTACTAAACTATTACTTACTGTTAAATGATACATATTGGTATAGGACCAACCAATAGCACCACCGAAGCAATCAAGCCCTTCTACAACCACCTGATCTACTAACAGATTCGGATTAATTCGTGAAACTTCATATGCTGTACCAACTTTTTCACAAATATATCCTACAAATCCGCCTACATATTTATTTCCATAAATATTGGTTGTAGAGGATACACATCTTCCCTCTGCATCATAAGTAGCCGTTCCTGTAATTCTTATATTAGAGGCAACTTGATCTCTATAGTTACTATTAGCACCAAGTAGTCCACTAAAGCCACCTACGTAGTTTGCTTTTCCATCCACTACAATATCACTGATATCTATATCTTTCACATTTGCTGTTTCAATATAGCCCGCCAAACCGCCGACATAATTCGCAGTTCCTGTTACCTTGATATTTGAAGCCGCGATATTTTCGTAAAAACTTTCATCTTGAACTTTACCTGCAAAACCACCAACATAATCGATATTTGTTTGTGTGGCATTAATTGTAATATCTTTTAAGGTAATATTTTTATATGTACCACCATTACAGTGACCGATAATACCAACTTCATCACGGTTATTGGTCTGTGGATTAATTGTAATTTTTTCAAAATCACAATTAATTATTGAACCATTCGATACACCAATAAGTCCAATACAGTTTACTGTCGATGATGTAACCGTACAATTAACAAAATTAACACCGGATATACCACTATTTAATCTTGAAATCAAATGCATATCTGCACCTTTGATATTAACATTTCGGATAGTTCTTTCACCATTATCCGAAATCAATCGTCCAAGTTTCAAATTCGTTGCAGGTTTTTCATAAGTGAAGTCCAAATCGCCTGTCAAACGGTAATTTTCATAGGTATGACCATTATTTTCCCTATTTGCAATATTCTGCCATGCCGAAACATTCGGAATATCCATACATAACATTACATTAATTCTTGAATAAATCTCAATATCTTTTAAATTAGTTGTTATGCTATCTGATGTAAGATTTTTATCTAATCCACTGTTTTCAACAGCATAGAACGAGATTTTGTCCAAAACATAACTGTCTAAAAAATATTCCTGATTTCGCTCTTCATCATACTGAAGATAAATACGCGTATATCCTCTATCATAATCCGATGCCACATCAATAGAAACCGCATCTCCATAATGAGCACTTCCTTTTGTCATATCAACAAAATGATATTTTAAATCTCTGATATTGATTGCTGTAATTTTGTAATTATTCGGATTTCGAAGTTCTACAGTTACAAGCCTGTTTACATCATTATGAAGAACATTTGTTACTTCAATATCCAGTTCCCTTAGTTCATTTAATACTAAATCTGTTTGATTTGGAAGCAAACCTTTACTTTGGTCTTCATAGTACATTTTCGGCAAATAACCGTCTTCTGCACCGGATACATCATATACATTTTCAAATTCAATCACATTAAAATATGTATTTTCTGCATCATTCATCAGTTCGTCAAAACTTGCCAGCCCTCTGATATACTCTTCTTTTCCTTCATAGCCTACACCGGATATACCATTGACAAGCTGCTCTTCGTAGCCATAGAAGGTTGCAGTCTTACCTAAATTTGCACCAATGGTCTGTGAACAGTTCACAGAATCAATGTTGGAAAGATAAACGTTTCCAAAAGCAATACCTGAAAAGTTATTTGTTGCACTGACTCTTTCCTGGGTAATATTATTCTGACCGACCAAACCACCAACAATATCTGTATAACAAATTATATCCACCTTTGCATACATATTTTTCATACATGCAACAGCAGCATTTGTACAATAGTAATGTCCTACAACACCACCAACTTTTTGTGCTCGACTGACAATTTCACCTTCCGCATAAGCTGTGTCAATCACACTGTTTACTGCATAGCCAACAACACCACCTATACCATAAGTTGATTTTGTCTCTTCAACAGTAATATTTACATTTTGTGTATAGCAATGACTCAGTCTTGATTCATTCATTCGACCAACAAGACCACCGATAAAACTGTCAACATTAGTATCATTCGGATCACAATACACTAAATTAAGATTTGTTACTGAACAATCCTTTGCTTCACCGGAAGCTGCCAGATATGCCGCCAAACCGCCTGCATAACTGTAGGTATAAAGTTCCACATCTTTTACATGTATGTTTTCTAACACACCATAAACCGTACCAAAAACACCTGCTGATGTGGAAATATATGTTTTACCTTTTGATGCATAATAATATTTTCCACCTGCTTTATAATTTTCAATATATAAATTCTTAATGGTACTACTGTACTGAATGTCTCCCTTAAACAATCGTCTTATAGTAGAATTATTTTTTGCATTAAATCCATATTGTAAGTCAATGTTGGAAATCGTATGTCCATTGCCGTCAAAAATACGGTCAAAGGCATATTTAACCATAATATCATCCGCTTTAATACCTTGGAAATCCAAATCAGCTTCTAATTTTATGTTTTCGTATTCCTCCGCACTATTGCGGTCAACCATATAATCATACCAGTCATCTGTAGTATAAATTTTACGGCAAAAATCTGCCTTTAAAAGATAGTTTACTGCATTGGCAGAAAGATTACTGTTTCGATAATATTTTACGCTCTGTATCTCGTATTCCGAATAAAAGCTTCTCGGATTGGAAACCACACCCCAAATTGTAGTATAACCATCTTCATAAGATGCTGTTGTTAAATCAAGTTCTACATCAAGGTCTGTAATTTCAAGACCGATAATATTCACGCCATCTCTATTTGAAAATACAAATTCTACTGTTGCACAATCGGTCTTTCCATCCGCTAAAACACCATATTCCATTACAGTCGCTCTAGATATTTCAACTTGTTGTGACATATCCCTTGTAGGTAATGCAATATACTCCTGTTCCGGCAAATCCGAAGAAAGTTCAATGTGTGGATAATATCCAACCTCTACAAGACTCACATCAAAATTATCCGTCAACATATTTTTTTGCCATGTTACATCATATAACTCATTAATGCCAACACTATATACTTTTGAAGCTTCCGCATCCGGATATGATTTATTACTATAATAATAAACATTCGAGTTAGTTGGTCTTGTTCTCCGACCAACAACCTGACTATGATGATAACCATCCGCTTCACTATTTTTACTTTCTATAATAAAACTGTCTTTTGCAGAATAAAGATTGTGAAGTTTGCCCGTTGAACGTCCACAAACTGCACCATAATCACCACCATATGTATAATCGCTGTCCTTACGCAAGCTGGTTTCATCCACATTTAGTAAACTATATAAACTATACATATTACCAAGTGTAGCATTAACACCCACCAAACCACCGATATCTCTTGATGTAATTTGGTTTACTTCAGTAGTAACAACATTTTCTCCATATGCATATCCATAACGCACAATGCCATAATTTGTATTTGCCACAATTCCGGCATTTTTGTATGCACTAAAACTTGAAAAACCTTCGTCAGGAATATTCTCAATAACAAATTTTTCAATTATACCTGTTGAAGAATTAATTCGACATAAAATACCAAAATATTCATTATTTAAATAATATCCTCCATGGTATTTCATATAAATGTCACGAATCGTACCAAAATTTCGATAGCAAAGTACACCATCATCATAAACTCTGGTAGCATTTAAACATTTAACCGAATACACAAAATTTTCAATAACACCTTGGGAACCAATATTAGTAATCATTCTTTGGGAATCTTCATAATAGTTATGTGTCAAGGTAAAACCTTGGAAATCAATTTTACCATTGAAAATATTAACAATATTGGCCCCTGATAAGCCATCTCCCATAGCCTCAAGATCTGCTTCCGGCATTGCTTCCACATCACCCGGGTCCACAACATCTTTGAAATTCCATTCATTGGAATTGAGTACAAAACTGTTTGTTGCAACATATTTACCATCCGGATTGTCCTGAAGAAGCTTTATCATTTCATATGCAGTATCAAATCCCTGAATAATTTCTTCTGTTGTAAATGTAAGTGTATCCAATTCTACGAATCTGTCACTTACAATCACATACATTGTAAATTTATATGTATGTTCGCCTTTGTCAACAATGTAGCTATGTTTCTTTTCGTAGACAGCAGCTTCTTCTTCCTGCGACAAATCATATGCCGTATCTTCGACAATTACACCATCTTTTTCCACTCTGATGTAGTAAGGAATTGCATCCTTTCTTGTCAGATAATGGTCCGGGTCACTAAGTGTAGCCTTAACCAATGCTTGGTAATGCTCCACATCACCGTCTATTTCGCTAACAGACTGCAATTTTATTGTTCCATCCATACTCATGGATTCATTAACATCTACTGTTTTTAATATTTTGTTAGACTCATAGCTTGCATTTGTATAACCTTCGTTATATTCTACCGCCACAAATCGAATTTGGTATTTTTTACCCGGGTCCAAATTATCAAAGGTAACCGTCTGCCATTCTTCCAGACCTTTTTCCACACGGGTTGTTTTAACAAACTCACCTTCTCTTGTATACAGTTGGACTACCACCTTATCTCCCGAAATACCGATAACAGTTTCGTCAGGATCTTCTACTTTTACGTCAAAAACCAAGGTTCCTGCCGCAAAAAGTAAATCTTCCACAATTACTTCCGCCGGTTTACGAAGGGTTTTAAATGCATAGTTTGACAACTGCGGTGTAATTTCATATTCCTCATCCTGATATTTTGCATATATAACCGCCTTCAGCTGATATTCTGTCATACTCTGCAAATTATCGGCAAGATATGTTACCGCCGTATTTTTAAACATATCAATTATCTTTGTGCTACCATCGGCAGCCAACGTACTGTCCGTAAATCCAAAAGTCGCATCAATAATTGCATCATCACCTACTCCGCCATCTCTTATAACATCAATTTTCATACCTGTTATAAGCGTTTCTAACTGCGGACTTGTAGCTTCGTTATTTAAATGGAAGCTCATTGGCAATGATTTATATGTAAGTCTGTCTGTATCAAAATCTACTGTAACGTAGATTTTACCAAGCGAGTTCAAATCAGTCGTTTTAAAGGATGACTGACCTATTGGTTTGAAATACTGCGGACCTTTCTGGTTGGTTAAATCATAATCACCATACACGGTAACAAAGAATTTTTCTCCCAATCTCAAATTTGTAAATTCTATATCTAAATTTGTGGCAGAAATTGTTCCTGTTTCTGAATCATATGGTGTATATGTATATTCACCCACATCAAGCTTCTTATACGCAGTAATAACACCTGCTTCTTCCATCTCTTCGAAGGTTGTATACTTTTCCAAACGCGAAGGATCATCTTTTGTCAGAATTACATAAACATCACAAGCATCCGCCGCATCCGTCGTGCTTTTAGACGGAACTGCCGCAGCATCAACATCCTCAATGGATAATGTTAATACCATTCTTCCAATTTCATTATTTTTTTCAATAATTGTTGCACTTGGAGCATGATTACTTGTCATCGCATATCCAATTGCATTTTCCAATGTAATTTTATTTCCAAAATAGTCTTCAATTTCAAATTCATACTGATATTCTGTTTTGGCTTTCAGAGTGCTGAGACTGTTTAAAATTACACCGTTGTTGGCCTTGAAGCTGTTTGTTTCACCTACTGTCAGTATTCTTGAAGTAACTTCAGCACCTGTAGTTTTGTTTTTAACAACAAATCTGATACCGCCATATTGGCTTATACCATATATTAATTCATCATCAGATTCATCCGGTTTGTAACCAAAATCCACAACTTCAATTCTATTGTGATAACTGGTACCTTGTTTATGTGTTAATGAAATTTGGGTTAAATCAGAAAAACTTCCCGTTGTAATTTCATATGAACCCAAATCTACATATTGTTCTTTGTCATACTGGTCAAAATACGTATAGTCGCCATAGATACGATATGTCGTTTCCGGCTTAATTGCACCGCCGCCTAGAGTCGTAACATTCTGTCCTTCTCCTCTTCTGTAACTTCTCATAGCCAACTGCTCATTACCGTCTTTATCCACTTCATATACTTCAAAACGGACAAATCTGGTTGTATCGATACGGTTTGCCGGATCATATACGGTTGCATCGATTTCGATACGGTACACCTTTGCACTTACACTGTTGATAATAACATTCGGCTGTATATAATTTTCAACCTCATCTGTCTTATCTTCCGTATTTCCCGAACCGCTTCCCGGTCTCACAATTCCTTCCGGTCTGACTCCCGGTGACGAATTCGTATTTTCTTTTCCTTGACTCGGTGCCGGAGGTGTAGGCGGCGTAGACGGCTGTGCTTTCGGTTTTTCCACTTGGGCTTCTACCGTATCATCCTCATCTTCATCCATCTCGACATCGTCATTAACAGTAAAATCTTCTTCGACATTTTCATCTTTTTCAATGCCATCAAACGAAGCATATTCACTTCTTAATCCCAAAAGTTTTAATAATTCATCATAAGTATACTGTGTTTCTCCAACCTTAAGTTTGAATGAATCATTTACACTTACACAGTATTTATAAACAAGTTCCCCTTTTTCATATTCATAATATGAAAAATAATCTGCTTCAAAGTGAACCAGAGAGTTTTCATTAATATCATATTCTTCATTTTTTAAGTGATAAGTAATTTCATCAAAGTTAACAAAGTTACCATTATTCATACCGAGGAACAGATATCTCACAGGATCGGCTTTTTGTCCGTCCACGTTATACGCATAACCGCCCTCAATATAGAGCCCCTGATATGTTTCCACCCTTTCGTAATCCTCATCATACAGGATACCGGTTCCCTCTATCAGTTGTAATACCGCGCCCTGATTCATATACACAGGATACGAAGTATCAACTTCTACCTTTTTATCCTCACCAAGGAAAATTTTTCCTCCCTGTGTATAAAGATATTCCAAGGCGTCAAAAGACTTAAGCGAAATAATTTTCTCAACGTCTTCTTCGTTTGGATCAATACTCAAGTATTCCGTAACTGTATTGCTGACAACGGCAAATCCATCATTATTCAAACGGAAGTATTCTTTAAACCTCGTCTGAAGAATCATAAGAATTCCGATTAAAATAACACCCACCAAGGCAAAGAAAAAATAATTTCTTTTGTCCAGTGCTTTTTTATTTACTTTTTTGACAGTTTCTTTGTTCTTTTTCAGAATCATTGTAATACTCCCATTGCCTCAATATCTGCAAATAATATTCTTTGTGTATCTCCGATTGTCATAACACCTGTACCTAAATCAATACTGTAACCATTGGCAGATAACGCCACCGTATCCGAATTGGAAATATCAATATACTGATAATCACCCGTTGTTATATTATAAATTTCCACTGCATCTCTGTAGAAAACCTTGGCATAAGATAACGAATGTGCATAATAGGTACTGTTACCGATCGTCAATGTCATATCTTCCATGAAAATATATGTGCCATCTCCATCATACAAAAAACCTTCGCTAACTTCCGTTGTATAGCCATTTTGATCAATTGAAATAACATCGCCTAATTTCTTTAAGGTTGCAAAATAGTTAACTCTTTTTAATGAATCCTCATGAAATGGGCGCATTAACCCCATACTTACAGGTAAAATAAGTTGTTCATCCTCTTCGCTGAAAATCGGTGTTCCGTCCGAATAAACAGAATCCTTATCTTCAATCAAAGTTCCTGCATCTGTATGTATCAGCTTCATATCCTGCGAATACGGAACCTTCACACCCATAACATATCGGTAGGTTTCTACTCCCGGATTCCAGTTTTTCTGCGTTCCTGAATACCATACGATAACAACCATCAAGATTAAAAACAAGAAGATTGCTCCGAGTAAAATAAACCACTGTCTGTTTTCCTTTATAAAGCTGTTCATATGTTTTTTTTTGTCTTTTTGAGGTTTATTCATTTTATTCATACTTTAGCTTCAGTTTCCTTCCTAGTTTCAAGCACTGTTTTGGCACAATGCATCAAATCATAAATGCCGTAGAGACAAAGTAACACTCCAAGCAGCCACACGACAATTGCCACTTTAACGTCATAAACAATTTCGTTCAAATAATGGTGTAACATATTCATAATATTCATTACAATCAATGAAACCATACTAAGCACTAAATCCAGCATAATTCCTTTGATACTGCGTCTGTGGACAATATAACAGACTTCCAGTATACAAAATATAATCATATGAATAATTTCAACTTTTCCCGTAGTTATCAGAATGGAAAATACAAGGAATATTTTCAAAAAACCGCAGGCCATACCAACAGTGTCCCACACACTTAAATTGTAGAAAAAGCCTATCAGTTTTATATTGTTTCTGTTCCAACCAAATTTTCTGCAGCGGAACAAAAGATATACTCCGCTTAAAACAATTCCAATTCCTGATACGAGAATAAATACACGTAATTGCATAATAGCTTCCAAAACACTATCCAGCATCGTTATCTTCCTCCTCAATAAAGGAAACAGGCTTTGTATCGCCCTTTTCGACCAAAAGGCTGAACTCATTCTGTTTATGCATATAATATCCCTGTACATCCTGAATTCTCAGAGTAACATCTTTCAAAATCAAATCCACATAACCATCCAACCGGCCAAGAAGAGGCATATAGTTTTGCAGAATAAGCAAACTATGATTCTCGCCCTTTACGCGGATCATTTCGATTTCTTCATACTCCTGTAATCCATATTCCATACTAACAATTTTTGCTTTAATTTTGCGTTCCATTATATTTTCCTATATATAAAAATTTACTTTCGTCAAGATCGTCATATGTTCCGTTTAAGATGTTTTCCACATCGTCCAAAATATCGTCTATTTCCACAAATTCGCCCGGAATACCTGTGAAGTTTTCCGCAACAAACATCGGCTGTGTAAAATAGTTACGAAGTTTTCTTGTACGATAGAAAATTCTTCTGTCAGCCAGTGATAATTCTTCAATACCAAGTACTGCAATAATTTCTTCCAAATCACGGTATCTTGAATAATATCTTAAAACTTCTTCAACCAGACGATAATGTCTTTCACCCACATGCTCAATATCAATTAATTTACTCTGTGTAGAGAATACATCCACTGCCGGATAGAGACCTTTTTCTGCAACCTTTCTATCCAGTACAATCTGACCATCAAGATGTGATGAAATAACCTGAACCGCTTCATCTGTAATATCATCCGCCGGAATATAAATTGCCTGGAAAGATGTAATAGAACCTTTTCCTGTTGAATTAATTCTTTCTTCCACAGACGCAACGAGTGATTCAATGTTTGCCGGATAACCGTTTTCAATCGGTACACGTGACAATTCAGAGTTAAGTTCTGAAGTAGCCTGTACGAAACGGTAAATATTATCTACAAAAAGCAATACATCCTGTCCTTTTTCATCACGTAAATATTCTGCAGCCGTAAGTCCCGAATAAATTGCTTTTGATCTTGCTGCTGAGTTTTCGCCCATCTGACCAAATACAATTGACATTTTATCAAGAAGGTTGGCATCTCTCATTTCTTCATACAATTCCAAACCTTCACGGGAACGTTCACCAACACCTACAAATACGGAGTTGGACTGGAATCCCTGATAAACGTTGTGGATTAATTCTTTGATAAGTACGGTTTTACCTACACCGGCACCACCTAAAAGACCCATTTTAAAGCCTTTTCTCATTGGTGCAAAAAAGTCCAAAACTTTGATACCTGTCCATAAAATCGCACCGTTTACATTGATTTCTTCCATGCTTAAGTTACGGCCGTAAACATCTTTTTCTTTTACTTCATTGATAGTCGAACCATCAATTGTATGACCGTATGCATCGAATACTTTTCCTAATATTTCATCATTATATTGCATTTTTAATGATGCATCTTTTTTATATACTTCAAGACCTTTCTTGAGTCCGATAACACTCTGGAAAGGTACTGCAGATACAATGTTGCCATCTTCTTCTGTTACTTCAAACTGGATTTCTTTTCCTTTTATGTTTGTAAACAAAATATCATGGTATTTTACTTTTTCACCATTTAACAAAATCTGAACATTCAATTCTGATATTGTCAGTATTTTACCAACGCAGACTTCCATATGCCCTCCTAATAATGATTTAACTTAGTATAATTATCCAATACCTTGTTAAACTCTTTCTCTTTATTTTCTCGAATTTGAGTCATCTTATATGCTTCTTCACGTTCATCAATTTTCTTCAGCGATTCACTGGTTGAATTCTGTCTCGTAATGTTTAATGCCGCACTACTTACTTCAACAGCAATAGCGAGCTGATATTTGAAATATAACATAACCAGATTTGTCAAAATCTGTTCAATATCTCCCTCGTAAGCAAAATCTTCCGTATGGTCACTGTCGCTAAATAAATGTTTTGGCATCGGAAATAATTGTTTTTTCATAAATTCCAATTCCGTGGCATTATAATAGTGATTATAAATCAAATTGATTTTTGAATATTTCTTGTTATAAAAAGCATCTTCTAAGATTTCAAGCACCTTGCTTCCATCTTCCACGTATTCTTCGCGGCTCAGGTTCAAAAGGACCTTGTCATCATATCTTCCCGCGTGGACTTTTCGTCCGATAATAATTTTATAATCATCCACATCTTCCAATGCACACTTTGTAATATTTGAGTTTAAGTTGGCACAAAATCCCAAATCACCACCAAGGTAAATATTTAAAACCGGTTTTTTTTCATCTACACGGAAAAATTTGTAGTCCAGCATAATATTTCTGTTATTCACAATATTATCAATCATTTCCGCTACGGTACTATCCAGATAAGCATACTTTTTAGCTGATTTTCTGGACTTGTCTACACGAAGCAGAGAATGAAAATTCATAACCTTTACTACATTTTTTAGTTTCATTTTTCGTCCTCTAATGCTTCTTCAAATATATGAATAATTTCATTTTTGTTTCTTGGAGAAAATTTGTACTGAAGAAGTCTTTCTTCAATTCTTCGTCCTTCTTCCAATTTCGCCTGCATTTCAAAACTCATTTCATCTGTGTTTGCAAGTTCATAAACTTCTCTTGTTTCTAAGTATGATAAGAATCTCTGACGTACCTTTGCACCAAGAGCTTTCATATCCTTATCCTGTACCGCACCACCCAGACGGGATACACTTAAGGTATAGTCAATAGCCGGTTTCTGGCCTTTTTCAAAGTTCTTTCTGGAAAGAACCAACTGTCCGTCCGTGATGGAAATAATGTTTGTAGAAATATAGTCTGTAATATCTCCACCCTTTGTTTCAACAATCGGAAGTACCGTAATGGAACCGCCGTCTTTATGCTGACAACCTTTTTCCAACAATCTGGAATGTGTGTAGAATATATCGGACGGATATGCATCACGACCCGGAATTTTTCCTGTCAGCAAACTGATTTCACGATGGATATTGGCATGATGTTTTAAATCGTCGAGGATAACCAAAACATCCTGTCCTTCTCTCATATAGAGCTCTGCAACCGACATCGCCATATATGGTGTAAAGTATGCTACCGGTGGTTCATCTTCACTAAAGGATGCAACAATCAAGGTATATTCCATAGCACCCTTTTTCATAAGCATATCGTATAATTCTTTAATATTTTTCTTTGTTTTATTAATTGCCACGTAAATACAAATTACGTTCTTATCTTTCTGGTTTACGATAGTATCCAATGCAATCTGTGTTTTACCGGATTTTTTATCACCGATAATCAACTGACGCTGTCCATACCCAATCGGATATACAAGATCAATACCCGCAATACCTGTATAGAACGGTCTCTTTACAGGACCTCTTTCCATAATCGGAATTGGATTTGTTTCAATGCTAAGTGGTTTTAAGTTCTCAAATTTTTCATCCAATAGTCTGTCGTTACCGAAAATATCGATAATGTGACCAATTGACGCTCTACTGTACATAGCACAGAAATCAAAACCTGTTGTAACTACTTCATCTCCAACATATATTACGTTTGCTCTCTGTAATACAGCTACCATTACTGAATTTTTCTTGATAGCTGTAACATAACCAACCGAATAATTGGAGATAACAACTCTTTCATAGAATCCTACGGATTCCAATCCCGTAACTTCGAGAATATAATCTTTTACTTTTGTTACGTGTCCGACTTCGTATACGTTTTTCATTTCCTTCATATTACGAAGCTTTGAATTAACTAAACCTTCAACAAATGTACTCATACTCAGCTTCCTACTTTTCTTCTTGATTTGTAAATACTGTAATCATAAACTTTGTTCTGATAAACAATTTTAAGACCTTCGCAGATATTCTGGTCAACCAGACAAACAATATTTCTGCTTTCATCCGTATAATCTTCTTCATTTTCCGCCACACTGACGAATACGTGCGGATCATTCTTCCATGCCACATGCTTTAAATAATCTGTAAATCCAAGAATTTCAAACTCTTCGATTTCTTCCATATCCTCAATGTAGTTTAACAAAAGCTTTTGTTCTTCGCTGTTTAAACACTCTTTAATAATCTGCAATTGTTCTTCTTTTGTACTGCTACACAAATCGTAAATCGCGTCAAAATTTAATTTTGCCATAATGCTCTGCACGGTTTCATAAAGCTTAATATCTCCCTGAAACGGTACTTTTTCCATTACATTATCAATAACTTCCTGTTTGTTAATACTCATTAATTTATCTTTGGCGATTTTATATTCTTCAAAGAAATCATTATCGATATAACGGGCAGTCGGTATGTAAATATCACGCGGCACCGGACGTGGTGCATAAAACGGTGAAGTTTTATATGATATCATCTCATTTTTCATATTACGAAGTTCTCTGGCTACTTCTTCATATTCTACGTTAATCTTACTTAATGTATTGACCTTTTCTTTGTATCTCGAATCATACATTTCAAGATTTTTCAGAAAGTAACTATTTACTTTTTGATTACTTTCCGAAACAACACTTCTAAGCATTACTGTCATAAAATAGATTAAAACCAGAAGAACCACGATTACGGCTATAAATATACCCATATCTGTAGTTTCCTCCCTGGATTGTTATGCAGTTAATGGATTAAAGAATAACAATACCAATACAAATGCAAATAATAATAACAATAATAAAGTTAAAACAATTGCAACTACCATAACTGAATGAATTACTTCATTTTTTGTTTCCGGGTTTCGGCCTACAGCCTCCGCAACCTTCGAACCAAGAATACCAAGTCCGATGCCTGTTCCCAAAAATGCTAATCCGATAATCCAGCCGATTGCTGACATTGTTGCTGATAAAACTGATTCCATAATCTAATCTCCTTTTTCTATTTGGTGTATGTAATAGACGCCTGCTCCGGAATTTTAAATGCTGCGCCGTTATAAATTACATCTGTAAACTGCAGATAAAGTCTTTCTCCTCCGGTTAATGCCGTACTGCTTATCGGTATGGAAAGTCTCACTGTCTGTTTTGCTGCCTGATTAATAGTAGCAGAATCTAATGGAAGTGAACTGATTAGTGTTCCATCACTACGATATAAACCAACTTTTCCACTGGAAATCAAGTACTGGCTATCCAGTTTTATATCAAAATCAATTGTATCTTCCGTTTGTTTCACAACTTCTATATTTCCAAGATTAGAACTTGTCTGCACTTTTACACTATCCACCATTACTTCTTCCGGTTTTTCACCTATAACTCCACCGGTTCTGTAATATGCCGAATACCATAATGAAACTTCGTAATATGTACCCGGAATACAGCCTCTAACTGTAAATTGATTATCTGTTTTGCTTAAATATACCTGATTAATAACATCACTACCGCTTGAATCCTTGTGTTTAACCTCAAGCCAAACTGCCACATAATCATCTGTAATATCCGTCACAACATAATCCACATCCAAAGTTCCGATTCCCGCTGTAACGCCTACCAGTTTTACCCATTTAAGAGCATTGACATTGGCATCACTACCTTTACCGCCGTCGCCACCCTGGCCACCGTCACCGCCGTTACCACCGGTTCCGCCGGCACCACCGACACCACCGGTTCCGCCTGAGCCACCACTACCGCCGGTTCCACCATATCCACCGGTTCCACCCTGGCCGCCGCTACCGCCGGTTCCACCGGAACCACCTGCGCCACCGGCACCACCATTACCACCTACAATGGTAATAACATCCGGTGTATCCGCCGCACTCTGATACTGCTCATCATCTACCAAACCTTCAACATAAATAAGTGCATCTCCACCATACTGGTTTGTACTTCCCAAAACATTTTTCAAGTTGATTAAATTGTTATTAAAAAATGCATATTCGCTGGAAATATCCAGATATAAATCTTCACTGTTTAACATAATAGGTCTCATCACATTCTGATTCGACTGATTATTCATTAAAACAGCTGCCCCTGATTGATAAATGTTGATATAAACATAATCATTTGTAGCATATTCTTCATCTGTTGATGTAATGCTGTTACCGGTCATTAAATATTTGCGATCTGCCAGCTTGTACAATCCCGGTTTCCCCAAATCTTTAATTTCGGTACAGCCGGATGAAACAGTAACCGTTCCATCCGCTGCAATTTCATATAAATCTCCATAAACCCATATTGAACGGCCTTCGCCGTCTTTTACAACGACATTTTTCCCCAATGTATAAACTTCTTTACCGGCCGTCTTTAAATAATATACTCCATCACCTTTTTGATATATGGTTGCTTCCTCTTCAATCGAAATATACTCATTATCAATATCGTATACACAACTTCCAGCCGGAACCGAGTAGCTTTTACTCTGTTTTTTTACAACCGCTACCACCGAAATAGTCAGTGTGATCAGTATTAATACTATAATAGAGCCAAAAATATTAAATTCAGCCGTATTTTTTCTTTCAATCCTTTTCATACGTTCTCCCCTAACTATTTTGTAAAGTAACCACTTGCAGAACCAACGAGTGCACTACCGTTATAGAACTGCAATGTATAATGATATGTTCCTACTTCAGGAACAAAATTTGTTGTATAGCTATATGTATTACCAACTTTTGTCCATGTATCAATTGCTTTATCAGCATTTTCATAGTTGGTACTACCGTCCTGTGAATCAATCGTGTACACAATTCTTGTCACATTATCGAAGTTTGCCAAATCTAAAAGTTTAAATGACAAATATCCGTCAGCTGTATAGCTTGTGGAAACTGTTGCTGTTGCAGTACTGATTGTACTACCCGTCAATTCGTTTACATAACTTGTTTCCGCTACTCCGTTGTTATCACGGTCCAAACTTGCTTTAACTATAACCCTATATGACTGGTTAGACGGAAGGTTTTCAATCTTACCGCTGAATACGGTACTGTTTTTTCCGCTTGTGGTCTGTCCTTTGAGTTGTGTAGATTCATTGGTCATCAAATTACCTTCCAAATCATACACATCCACATAGAACACATCATCAAATATTGTTTTCTGTGTATCATACATAACAACCGTTATATTTAAAGCATCCTCAGCTGATACGACACGCATTGATGCACGCGGCATTGCTAAAGTGTCCGGTGTTGTAAATGTCTGTTCACAATAACCAATCGGTTCTGTTTTGTTCGTTATCACACCTGCATTTGTAGATGTATACGCACGATATTGCACAGTATAGGTGGCTCCCATCTGTAATAGTCCACCCGGTGCAAAATTAATATTTACAGGGTTACATAATGCCATATCACTCTGATAATATTTTACATTATTACCTAATGGCTGTAATAAATATCCCAGTTCATCATCATATGTTCCGGTACCGCATTTTACTTCTGCACCTAATTCATCATAAATCTTATAGAAAATTCTCATTCCGGTACCTTCACTACCTAAAACCGCATATCTTAATGTACCGTATTTATTTCTATACGAATCATATGTAAATGTAATATTACTTGACTCCATCTCAATCAAAGATGTTGTCTTAAACGGATAATAACGACCACCGGTTTCGTACTTATAGTCAAACAAATCACCAAGTACATTCTGCGTATCTCTTGCCATCAGTTTTACCTGATATGTAGTATTCTTTTCGAGACCACGGATAGCAAATACCACTTTTGCACCATCGGCTACAAGACCATAATCTACACTTGTATCTGAAGTTGACAATTTAGTATCATTTTCCGTTGTCGGGTCTTTGCCTGCTACAAGGTAATATACTTCTCCGTCACATTCCCATTTTTCCAGTTCGATTTTTTCGGAACTTCCCGATGGATAAAGATAAATATAATACCCGTTATCAGTTCCCGGCAATGCACCTTTAATATCAAACTGAACTGCCGCACTTGACATACCTGTAGATGAACCGCTTGTGGAATAAGAAATACCCGGCATACCATCACCTGTTGTAAACTTGGCAGTTTCATAATTCTGTGAAGAATCACCAAAATCAATCTTTAAGGTTTTTCTTGCCAAAAGTTCCACTTCATAATAACTGCCGTCCAATGCCATCGCGCCTATTTCATCCATTTCAAGCGTCATTGTTTTACCGTACATTACGTCAGTGAATTTTCCTGCCACATCCTTTGAATAAGCCAAAGGATTGATTGCATATTTAAATGCAAGGTTGTTTTCCCCGGTAAATCCAATATTGAGTGTATTGTCATCCGACATCTGCGGAATAAATACGGAGCCTGCCAAGGTCTTGGTAACAAGACCTGTATTGGATGAATCTTTGTAAATTTCCTGACACGGCTGCAAATTACCTTTATCATCTAAAATTGACTGGTAAAAATAATTGTATGTCTGAACACCATTCTCCTCATCGTAACTATATCTCTTTAATGCCCATGCATTTGCATTTGCAAACTGATTATCTGCCGCTGTATAGCCAGCTGAGTGAACCACATCCGTATATTCCGTAAAGGAACTCATACCGGCACGATTTGTCGTATAGTACGCTTCTACCTGGATATTTACATCCCTATGGTTAATTCCTGCAGCAACAATCGGTTCATATTCCAAATATGCATATGCAAAATTATTTGCGCCTGTACCAATAACACCGTTCTGTATTTTTACCGCTACCGGATCAAATACTACTACCTTTGTATTACCCAGGTCGTCTTCGCCTGTAATCGTAGCCTTTAACGCTGCAACTCTGTCAACCTGAGAACCCTGCAATGTAATCTTAATGCGGTATCCGTACTCATCTTTGATACCTTTAATATCACTTACATCTTTAACCATAACGCCGTTAACAGCATAATCCGTAGCAGCATTACCATTTTTTGAAACTGCTGTAGTAATATCGCTAACTGCTTTTACTTCGGAAGGCATAGATAAAATCGAAAATACATTATCAGATTCATACTCTGTTTTTGTATTATATTCGAACAAACAATACGGAATTTCGATTGTATACCATTTTTTGTCACCCAGTGCAGTTACAGCAATTGATTCATAGTTTGTTTTTGGAACACCGCTTCCATCATAAAGCGCTGTCAACGAAGCTGCCTGACTTGCTGTTCCACCGGTCTTTTCGACTGCCGCATCATAGGATGCATATTGTGTAATATTACCAATTACATCTTCTTTTACATCCTTCGCATATTCCAAAATAGCATTATCCGGATCATCCAGTTTGTATTTCCATGTCTGGATTGTTTTTCCGCCTGCTGTTACAGTATCCCATAAATATCTTTGTAACGTCGGTGTCTGTCTTTCAATGCCGAATACATTTGAACGATAGAACGGAACCGTCATTTCATCAAGACCTGCATATACACAGTGCGGATAAATTCTTTGTGTTCCGGTGTCCTCCATACTACCGTCAGTTACAATTTCATAGCGGATAAAGTATACTTTTCCACGTTCAAAAATCACCTGATTATCATCAGCAATATTGGAAGATGATTCACCAAGGGTCATTTGATCAAAATAAACCGTCCAAGGCGAAACCGAACCACCAATATCTTCGCTCGGTGTTACGTTAATTGTTTTCTGTTTTACTTTTACCTGTGACGAACTCCAATAGCCACTATCACGTTCCTTATAAAGAACATCTGCCGGATTATCATCTTTTACAAGAATGTCAGAGTCTGTTCCCGGTAATTCGTAAATATAATATATAATTTTATGCACATCAGCTAATGTATATCCTGTATCTACCGTAAGACCAACGATTGTATCATCATCGAGATTTTCATCCGGTATTTCTCTTTCGTCATTTTCTATGAAAATAACATTTACAGCATCATTCGGATCTGCCACTCTCGTATGACTCTTTTTCACTTCAAAGCTTAATGAACCGGCAATATCCAATTCGTTCGTTACCTTCGGATAGTCTGTATCATCCTGTGTATAGTCATATGCAGCCTCTACAGTAATCTTAAAGTTACCACCATTTGCAATTCGTAAATCGCCCTTTGCACCAAAGGATGAATCTGTCAAAACATACTGTGAATATGTATTGTTTTCAACAGCTGTATATTTCAGTGGATCACCGTTTTTTGCATAATACAGCTTTCCATAATCACTGGAATGATCCTGTTCGTCCGCATCCATTAAGTTCGCTGCTGTACCGATTGTAATGGATGGTGAATCAACATTGTCAGTTTTTAAACTGAATGTGATTTTTTCCATATTGGCTACTTCATAGCTTGCATCATTACCTGCTTCGTCCGTAAATGCAAGTGCAATTGTAAATAAATCATCACCAACGTTTGGCACTGCCATCATCCGAACTAAAATCTGTGTTGGCGGCTCCAACGTAATATTATAACCTGACAAATACTGCAGACAGGCTTTTTTATCTGCTGAGCTCAGATCAGCCCATGCCACCAATGGTTCTCCTGCATTTTCCCCTTCTGTAGCCGCAAGACCATCATTTACATAGCCTGAAACAGATACAGTATGTGTCATATCTCTTGCAAGACCATCGACTTCAAAATGATAATATGCAATTGCATCACCTGAATCTGCAAATCCACTTGGCGGATTTACTTTTTCGTATCGTTTGATTGTATGTAATTCACCGGTCTGTGCCGTAACAGTTATTACAAGCGGATAGTCCGCATTGATATGACCTAATAACATATCCTGCTTTGCACTGTTATCTTCCACCATAATGTAACCGGAAATTTTATCATATTCATGTGATAAAACACCTTCCGTACCGTTTTCACTAATAAATTTAACGGTAGGATATGTTGAAAATGCCAACGAAACAACATCCGACGGATTTGTTACAAGTTCAACCAGTTTTTCGTTATCGTTGAAAAGTACAACTACTCTTGCAAAGTATCTCTGGTTCGGCTCAATGTTAAATGTTACCGTTTCCATTGTCTGTACTTCTTTTGTCTGAACCAATGTAGCATTGGATGTATTGGCTGCATCAACGGCAGTTTCATATAATTCATAACGATATCCCTTAATACCATTATGTGTATCTATAATACCCGTATCCAAAGAAACCGTAGCTGTTTGATAACGGCTGCTTGTTAAAATCTTTGTCTTTTTCTCACTTACTTTTACCTGTGTTACATTATCATCAAGTAAATAGTACGGAGCTACTTTTAAAGATTTTACAATTTTTGAAACATCGGCTTTTTCACCCATACTTGAGTATGAGTTTTTCTCTTCACTGTCGTAAACAACAATGTCTGTTAATTTAATTCTATATTCTGTATCAGGTTCAATTTCCAAACCTGTTTCCAGACCATTGTCCTTTTTAAAGATAAATTCTCCACTATCCGTAAAGGTTGTATCTTTGTATGTAGTAATATTGGTAGCACCTTCTTCAGTACCTTTATAAAGTGCAATACCATAAGAAGAAACCAAGCTTTCCGCTTCTTTTACCACTTTTACCGTGATAGAATCTTCTGTAACCTGCACTTTTTCAATAGCAAGTCCCAATTCATTTGTTCTGAATATTTTTGTGAAAAAGTTTACTTCAGCGAACAAACCATGATGTTCTGACTGATATGAACCTGAAACAACCAATACATAGTCAACTCCCGGCTGCAAATCATCTGTCGACAATTCCTTACCTGTATATCCGGAAGCGATTATATCTCTATACACTTCTGTCATATTGTCTCGTCTATAAATAACACATTCAATATCATTAGATGTAATGAGACCTTTCGGGTCATTTACATTTAATCTCATAGAAACACTGTTGGATCCAAGTTTAAACGACTGGGCATCCATAGTAACGGTCGGTGCGCTTTCCTGTACAACGCCCACAATACCATCGACAACTGCACTGTTTTCAGCATCTTTACCATCTTCGCCTACCTGTCCGTCATAGCCCCATTCACCACTATCGCCTTCCAGGCCATCATAGCCGTTCTGACCTTTTATACCATTTTCACCACTGGTACCGCTTTCACCGGAATCACCATCTGTTCCATCTTCACCTGTAAAACCATCAGCACCATCAGCACCGTCTTTACCATTTACCACGCGGAAAGTAGGGATCTTTAAACTTTCCTCATTTTCATCAACATAAAGGTTGCTGGACGAATCAATTACCATCTCATCTAAAGACACAGCTTTTTCGAGACCGTTATAAAACGCCCTCTCCGTTAATTTTAATTCAAAACCACTGTCCGACTGAATAAAAGCCTGATCCGACACTGTCTGATATGTACCCTGCTGGTGAACCAATCTCGCAATACCACCTGCAACATACTGAACCTGAACATAATCCTCTAATACCACTTCTATATCGTCAGCCAAATGTAAAACAATCTGCGGTGATACAAGCATAAAAGTATCATCTGAAATTTTCCAGATAAATTCTTTTAATGCCAGAGAATTACCAAGATATGACATAGAATATTCCTGACCCTGTTTTAAAATCGTGGTTTTATCAGATACACCATAATATGTGACCTGGTTGTCCCCGATTTCTGCCAAATCCATAACAACCCCTTTAGTAAATGCACCAAGTGAACCATCATTATAATGAACAAATTCCTCTGTCCCCATAGAAACTTCTCTATCGGAAGTATCTTTGAATTTGATAGTCTGTCCATATTTATTACGGTAGTTTGTTCCTGCCGAAAAATAAAACTGCTCATTCATATTCGTTGTTGTCTCTGCATCTCTGGAAGGCACTAACACATACCCGTCCTGTGAGAATTGTTTGGTCGTATCGAGCATTGTTTTAGTTGTTAACCCGGTTACAGCTAATATCAACGCAAAAACTACAACCATAATTACTCTTAACTGCTTGTTCTTCACCTTTTGTCCCTACCTTTTTCATGTGACTGAATGTCGTTTTTCCTATATGTATGTTTGTTCATCACGGAATAGCACAACTGCCATTTGGACAGACTACCCCCTTATAATCAAACCTTATTTTTTATTATAGCACTAAATAAAAATTTATAAATACTAAATTTCAAATTTCGACAAAAAAAAAACACCATAACTTGTATTCTTCCATAAAAATCAAACAAGTTATAGTGTTTTATCTGTTATTTATGATATGGTTCTCCCGAAATAATCCGGTACGCCCTGTATATCTGTTCGGATAAAATTACACGCATTAACTGATGCGGGAATGTCATGTCCGAAAAACTCAATTTATAATCACTTCTGTCACTGACCTTTTTATGCAGTCCCAGGGAACCGCCGATTACAAACTGTATATGGCTTACTCCATAAACGCCCTTTTGCTCCAACAGCCTCGCGAACTCAACAGAATCAAGTTTCTTGCCTGCAATTTCCAAAGTAATTACAAATGCATCCTCTTTCACATATGACAAAATCCTGTCAGCTTCTTTTTCTTTTATCTGCTCTTCTTCTGTAGTGCTTGCCCTATCCGTTGTCTTTTCATCCGCAACTTCAACAATTTGAAATTTACAGTATCTGGACAGGCGTTTTTCATACTCGCAAATGGCATCCCTATAAAATTTTTCTTTCACTTTCCCGACGGAAATAACTGTAATTTTCATAATAATTATTCTTCATAAAATTTTGTGTAGATTTCATCACTCATAAAATCAACATAGTTTTCTTCGAGGTTCATGAACTGTTTTATGATTAATGATTTTATACACTCAATTCTCTTAAAATATTTTTCTTCTTCCGGTAAATCATTCCACTGGGAATCATAGATTTTTTCATCCACAGCATCTGCCGAATAATTTTCGGAGAAATATTTGAAAATTTCCTTCGTCAAGTCGCCTTCCTCGTTCGCCTTTTCATCCAGTTTTCCGGCATTCTTTAAGGAAACAATTCCCATCACGACAAAAACAACAAACAAAGAGCCCATTACCACCGAAGTAATAATTTTAGATGTAACACTTGAGTAAAGTGGAATCACATCAAACCAAATTAGCACAAGTGCTATAATTCCAAGCACACCAACAGGCAAGAGGATGTAGGCACTGGATTTATTTTCATTCGACAATTCCTTACTGTTTCGGTATGCACCTGTCTGTTTCGCAATACGAACTGCCGGAATTTCTGCGTCCTTGTCTATAAAATGAATTTCATTATTTTCATTCAGTTCTTTGGCAAGTTCCAAAATAATTTCTTCACCCAATGCTTCTTCAGGAATCGGTAGCTCTTCACACTTTTCTTCCAAAGAATCCACAAGTTCCACTTTGCATTCGGCACATTTTAAAATGCCTTTTTTATATTCACATTTGCATACAGGACACCATGCCATACAAAATTCCTCCTTAACTGTCTACAGCCTGTAAAAAACAAATTATTTATTGCTCAGATATTCGTGAATACCCTGTGCTCCTGCTTTACCTGCGCCCATAGCCAAAATAACTGTCGCTGCACCTGTTACGGCATCACCACCGGCATATACGCCTTCTTTAGTTGTTTTACCTGTGGTTTCATCTGCAATAATACATTTCCATTTATTTGTTTCTAGTCCTTCTGTTGTAGAAGAAATAAGTGGGTTTGGTGATGTACCAAGTGACATAATTACTGTATCTACATCAATTACAAATTCGCTGTCTTCTTTAACAACCGGTCTTCTTCTGCCTGATTCATCCGGTTCACCAAGTTCCATCTGAACACACTTGATACCACATACCCAGCCGTTTTCATCACTTAAGATTTCTACAGGGTTTGTAAGAAGATCAAAAATTACGCCTTCTTCTTTTGCATGATGAACTTCTTCCACTCTGGCCGGTAATTCTTCTTCGCTACGTCTGTATACAATGTGTACTTCAGCACCAAGACGAAGTGCGGTTCTTGCTGCGTCCATAGCTACGTTACCGCCACCTACAACAGCTACTTTTTTACCGCGCATAATCGGTGTTGTAGAGTTTTCATCAAACGCTTTCATAAGGTTGCTTCTTGTTAAGTATTCGTTTGCTGAAAATACACCGTTAGCCTGTTCGCCCGGAATTCCCATAAACTTAGGAAGACCTGCACCGGAACCGATAAATACAGCTGAGAAGCCTTCTTCTTCAATCAATTCATCAATCGTTACATATTTACCCACAACAACGTTTGTTTCAATCTGAACACCAAGAGATTTTACGTTTTCGATTTCTTTTGCAACAACGTCTGTTTTTGGTAATCTGAACTCAGGAATACCGTAAACAAGTACGCCGCCGGCTTCATGAAGTGCTTCAAAAATAGTTACATCATAACCCATTTTTGCAAGGTCACCTGCACAAGTCAAACCTGCAGGACCTGAACCGATAACTGCAACCTTTTTACCATTCTTTTCTTTTGCGCCGATTGGTTTAATGCCTTCATTACAAGCCCAGTCAGCCACAAATCTTTCCAATTTACCGATAGAAATCGGATCGCCTTTAATACCACGGATACATTTTCCTTCACACTGGCTTTCCTGTGGGCATACACGACCACAAACAGCCGGAAGTGATGAAGATTCTCCGATGATTTCATATGCTTTTTCAAAATTTCCTTCTTTAACCTGTTCAATAAAGCCCGGAATATTGATAGAAACAGGACAGCCCTTTACACACTGTGCATTTTTACAGTTAA
>CAZMND010000001.1:0-77227 GCA_964567585.1 uncultured Lachnospiraceae bacterium | reverse complement strand
GTGCTTGGTATGAACCCTGTTGCAGGCGGAAAGACATGTATTGAAGCAGATATTCCAATGATGGAAATCTTCGGATACTGTACAGATTTACGTTCTATGACAGGTGGTAGAGGCGACTATTCATATGAGTTTGTACGCTATGAACAGGCTCCGTCAGATGTACAGGAAAAAGAAGTGGCTGCAAGAGCTGCAAAAGTAGCTGAAAACAGTGAAGAATTATAATTTTATAGAGAATAATAAGTAATAAATATACAACCCCTTTCATATAATGTTACAACAATGGAAGGGGTTGTTATTTTATGGACACTTATACAAAAATGAATGAATTTGATTTATACAAGGATATTCAGGGAAGAACAAAAGGAGAAATCTATCTGGGAGTTGTAGGTCCCGTACGATGTGGAAAATCAACCTTTATCAAGCGATTTATGGATTTGTGTGTATTGCCATATATGAATGAAGGGTATGAGAAAAAACAGGCACAGGATGAACTTCCGCAAAGCGCTGCAGGAAGAACCATTACAACAACAGAACCTAAATTTGTACCAAAAGAAGCGGCAACTATCACGTTAGGGGATGATGTTCAGGTAAAGGTACGACTTGTGGACTGTGTAGGATATATGGTAGATGGCGCTACGGGACATTTGGAAGAGGATAAAGAAAGACTGGTTCAGACACCATGGTTTGAAAATCCAATACCTTTTTCAGAGGCTGCCCATCTTGGTACGGAGAAGGTTATCCGTGATCATTCCACAATAGGAATTGTGATTACAACAGATGGCAGCTTTGGAGAAATTCCAAGAAGTCAGTATTTAGATGCAGAAGAAAAAACAATTGAAGCTTTAAAGGGTATCAGAAAACCATTTATAGTTTTGGTAAATACGATAAAACCTTATGGGGAAGAAGCCAAACAGGTGGCAAAGCAAATCAGTGAAAAATACAATGTAACGGCAATACCAATGAATATAGAACAGCTTAAGGTAGATGATATTGTAACGATTTTGCAGAATGTTTTGTACGAATTTCCGCTCAGTGAAATTGAATTTTATATGCCAAAGTGGGTGGAAATGTTATCGGATGACCATGCAATGAAAAAAAATATAATTGAGCAGGTAAAGAGATTGTCTGACAATATGAATTGTATTCGTGACGTGATTGGAAACGAACGTAACATTCAAATGGATAGTGAATATATTAAGAAATGCAAAATTGACAAGGTGAATCTGGAAAACGGAACGGTAACGATATATCTTGATTTAGACCAGAAGTATTACTACGAAATGATTAGCCGGATGATAGATGAAACGGTACAGAATGAATACCAGTTCTTAAATGTAATGAAGGAACTCGCCCAGATGAAAAGTGAATATGTAAAAGTTATGGGCGCAGTAGAAGCAGTTCGTATGAAAGGATATGGTGTGGTTACACCGCAGCGTAGTGAGATTACATTGGAAAAACCGGAACTTATACGACACGGAAATAAGTTTGGTGTCAAAATCAAAGCGGAGAGTCCAAGTATTCATATGATTCGTGCCAATATTGAAACGGAAATTGCGCCGATTGTAGGTACAGAGGAGCAGGCAAAAGATTTGATTGAATACATATCTGAAGCGGATGTCAATGACAGAGGAATCTGGGATACCAATATTTTCGGAAAAACAGTGGAACAATTGGTTCAGGATGGTATCACAAGTAAGGTGGCCATGATTGGCGAAGAAAGCCAGGTGAAATTACAGGAATCTATGCAGAAGATTGTCAATGAAAGCAACGGCGGAATGGTTTGTATCATCATATAAATAAAAAGAAAGTTTTCGGGTACCACCTAACGTAAAGGGAACCTGAAAACTTTCTTTTTATTTAAGGGTTTTGGATTAGTATCCTAATCCGCTTTTTTGAATTTTGCCGCAAGAGGGCTGAAAAGCTTAAGGTCATCCGTATACAACCGGATTTTCTTGATTTCACCATTTTCTTCAAAAATCATTTTAACGCTATAATAATCAGGTTCGGGTTTGCGGACCAGTAAACAATAGCCTTTAATTTCAAATTTTAATGAATTATAGTAGCTAAAAGACTTGGTAGAAGTTTTCGTGCAAATTTTAGCGTGATCATCATAGAATACTACATATCCGAATTTTGTCAGTACAAGGTAGAGGATATGTACAATAAACGGTAAAAGAAACAAAAAAACGACAAAAAGAAGACCTGCTTGACCTAAACGCTGGGATAAATTAAATTTATCAAATATTAACATAAATAAAAGATATGCAATAATCATTTTTGTAAGCATAGACATTCGGGTTATAAGGCGGGCACATACTATTTTTGCTTTTTCGTTTGCCAGTGAAATTCTATTATTTTCTTCCATAAGAAACCTCCATATCATTGATGTGATTAATTCAATCAAAGAGTAGCATAAGTTTGAGTGTTGTGCAATGATTGTTTATATAATTTTAATAATTGAAGTAATTGTAAAAAAGGATAGTAATGTATATAATATAAATGAAAACAAAAGTTTTCCTTCATCAAGATGAGTCCTGTGACGGTTCTGACAGGACGGTAAAATAAAAATTGACCGAGCGATGAGTCCTGTGACGGTTCTGACAGGACGGTAAAATAAAAATTGACCGAATGATGAAGAGTTTTTAGCGAGAGGTTTTATACCTCTCGCTTTTTACAAAAGGAGAAAAAATGAATATAATAGAAAGCGATTTTCAGATATTACGATTAAGTGATGAATTCTATGAGGCATATCCCAGTCCACCTTATGATGAGATTCTAAAGAAATCTTGTCGAGCGTATAATTGCATTCTTTTTCAAACTCATTATGATTATTTTGTTTGTGTTCCATATAGGTCTGAAATTACTCATTCATATGCATATCATTTTAAAAAGTCAACCCGTTCGAGGAAACATAAATCCGGCTTAGATTATACAAAAATTATTATAATAAATAAGGGGAATTATTTAGATAATAATATAGCAATACTAGATAAAGATGAGTATAACGAAACGATGATTCATATAAAAAGAATAAAAAACGAAGCATTAAAGTATGTAGAAGAATATATTATGCATATGAAAGGTACACATTTTTTGAATGTTCAAGAATTTAATCGAAGATACAACTATTCTACACTAAAATATTTTCATAACGAATTAGGTATTTAATTTCCAAAACAAACACATTATGCTATAATTATTCCAAAAGAGTAGAGGACAATTTAGTTATGGACAATCAACAGTTAATAGCATTGGCAATAAAAGCCAGAGAAAAAGCATATGCACCGTATTCACATTTTGCGGTAGGCGCGGCTGTTTTGACAAAAGATGGACAAGTATATACCGGTTGTAATATAGAAAATGCTTCTTACGGAGCTACAAACTGCGCAGAAAGAACGGCCATTTTTAAGGCGGTTAGTGAAGGTAGTAAGGAGTTTGTTAAAATTGCCATTGTAGGCGGTAAAGCGGGTGAAGAAATTACGGAATATGCGTATCCGTGTGGAGTTTGCAGACAGGTGATGGCAGAATTTTCAAATCCGAAGGAATTGTCTGTGTTGGTTGCAAAGTCCGAAGAGGATTATATCAAAAAAACGCTGGATGAGTTACTTCCGTTAAGCTTTGGAGGCGACATATGGAATATTTAGTATTACTTGGTATTGTAGTTTTTCTTGTGGCTGTTATTTTTGGCGTTGGTATGTTACAGGAAAAAAGGGAAATGAAAAGATATGCAATGTATCTTTCAAAACAATATGGCCAAAAGAGGGAATATGAATATCTGTCGGGAAGATTTGAAAAGATTCCGATGTTTTATGAGCATAACAAACCGGAGCATTTTGTAGATGACATTACGTGGAATGACTTAAATATGGATGAGATTTTTAAGTCAATGAATTTTACGGAAAGCAACGTAGGTGAAGAGTATCTTTATTATATGCTCCGTAATATGAAGTGTGATTTAAAAGACCTTGAAAAAAAGGAAAATTTCATTACTTATTTTATGGAAAATGAGGAAGCAAGACTTTATTTACAGATGCTTTATCACAATGTAGGAAAAATTGGAAAGTATTCCATTTTTGATTATCTGGATTATATAGACCAGGTGAAGATAAGAAGTAATGTGAAGCAGTTTTCGATGATTGGATTGCTTTTGGCGGCAATTGTTTTGTGCTTTTTTAATTCGGGGATTGGTGTTATTGCGGTTGTTGCCATATTGATTGGTAATATATTGAGTTATTTTAAAGAAAAGCATAAAATAGAGCCATATCTGTATTCACTGGCCTATATTCAAAAACTTCTGGATGTCAGTAAAAAAATATGCACTGTCAAAATGGATATTTTAGAAGAAAGTCAGAAGGAATTAAAAGAAGTTTTAAAAGAGTTTAAGGATTTTTCGGCTAATTCTATGTGGATTCATATGGGTAGTGGAAATTCGATGGGAGGAAATCCTTTAGATCTTATTTTGGACTATTTGAGGATGATTACGCACATTGATTTGATTATTTTTAATCATCTATTTAAAAAACTGAAAGGAAAAAAAGAAGAAGTTACTACACTTGTGAAAATTCTCGGTGAAATTGAGGCGTGTATTGCAATTGGTTGGTATCGTAATACTTTGCCATATTATACAACTCCGGATTTTGACGGTAAAGACTTGGAAATCAAAGATGCTTGTCATCCACTTATAGAGGAAGCGGTTCCAAACAGTATCAAAGCTGGTGGCGGTGTTTTAATTACCGGTTCCAACGCGTCCGGTAAATCCACATTTTTAAAGACAATTGCTATTAACGCTATTTTAGCTCAGGGCATCCATACGGTATATGCGAAAGAATATAAGGCAGAACCTTTTGATGTGTTCAGTTCTATGGCTCTCCGCGACAGTGTGGTTGAGGGCGATAGTTACTTTATGGTGGAAATAAAATCAATTAAGCGTATTTTAGAGAAAGTAAAAGAGTCAAAACGCAAGATAATTTGCTTTGTGGATGAAGTTCTTCGTGGTACCAATACCGTAGAAAGAATTGCTGCCTCTACACACATTTTACGGTGTCTTGATGAGGCGGAAACGATTTGTTTTGCCGCAACACATGATATTGAGCTGGCAAACCTTTTAAAGGATTCGTTTGATAACTATCATTTTGAAGAAAATATTGAAGACGAAGATGTGAAATTCAGTTACTTGCTTTGTCAGGGAAAGGCTACGAGCCGAAATGCCATTAAGCTTTTAAAGGTATTAGGATACGAGGAGTCGCTCGTGAAAGATGCGGAAAATATGGCGGCTAAATTCCTTGAAACAGGAAAATGGACAATCTATGGAAAGGATGTTGTGAGTGAAGGTTAAGTTGTTTACAGATGGTGCGGCCAGAGGAAATCCGGAAGGACCGGGGGGATATGGTGCGATTTTACAATATACAGATGCAAACGGAATGCTACATGAAAAGGAAATGTCAGCAGGCTATAAACAGACCACCAACAATCGTATGGAACTTTTAGGGGTTATTACGGGTCTTGAGGCACTGAAAAAGCCATGTGAAGTGGAAGTAATTTCCGATTCGAAATATGTGACGGATGCATTTAATCAAAACTGGGTGGAAAACTGGATACAAAACGGCTGGAGAACCAGTACCAAAAAGCCGGTTAAAAATATTGATTTGTGGAAACGTCTGATCTTGCTTGTCAATATGCATACCGTGACTTTTACTTGGGTGAAAGGACATGACGGACATCCTGAAAATGAACGTTGTGACAGACTAGCCACAACAGCTGCAGACGGTAGTAATTTGCTTGACGATGTGATAGGCTAAGTGATAAGATAAAGATTAGAAAAAGAAGGAAAGAGTTGGTATTTATGGATAATTTAATTTTATTTCTGAACAGATTTACAGAATATATTATTTTGATGCTTGTGATTGTGGTAGTAGCGGCAATCGGTTTTTGTGTGGGAAGATTTTTTGGTAAGAGAAAAGAAGCAAAAAAAGCATTGGAAATGGAAAATAACGAAGCGTAATGATGGAATCAGGTGTCTTATGGCGCCTGATTTTGTACTATAAGAGGGTTTATGAGAAAATATAAAGTTATTTTGTGGGATATAGATGATACCCTTTTGGATTTTAAGAAAAGTGAAAAAAACGGAATATATACCTGCTTTAAAAAAAGAGGTTTGTATATTGATGATGCCATAGCAAAACGTTTTTCTGAAATAAATGACAGCTTTTGGAAACGCCTTGAAAAGAAGGAACTGACCAAGATTGAAGTGCAAAGAGGACGTTTTATTCAGTTGTTTGAGGAATTGGATATTTCAGATAAGGTAAATATAGAAGAATTCCGCCTTGAGTACGAATTTCTACTTGGAGAAATCTGGTTTTTTAAAGAAGATTCACCGCAGTTGTTAAAGCAGTTGCAAGAGATGGGATACCGTCAGTATGCGATAACCAATGGTACCAAAAAGGTGCAGGATAAGAAACTGAAAAGTACAGGTTTTGACCGGATATTCGAAGGGGTTTTTATTTCGGATGTTATCGGAACACCCAAACCACATAAGGGATTTTTTGATTATGTTTTTAAAGAAATTCCGGATATTGATAAATCGGAGATGCTGATTGTCGGCGATTCCTTAACCAGCGATATGAGGGGCGGCACGGAAAACGGAGTGGATATATGTTGGTACAATACTGAGCACAAGGAGAATACCTTGCATTTACCGATTACATATGAAATTGATAAATTGGACAGCGTTTTGAAAGTGTTGGAGGGTAATTATGGCAAAGACATATAATCAGAAAATGAAGCTTTTACATATTTTGCATGTGTTAAATGAGAAGACGGACGAAAATCATTATCTGACGGCGGCGCAGCTTATAGAGGAACTGGACAAAGAAGGAATCAAGGCGGAACGAAAGAGCATTTATAGTGATATCGATGAGCTTGTTGATTACGGATACGACATTATCCATGTGAAAAGCAGAACCAATGGTGGTTATTATATGGGAAGCAGGGATTTTGAACTTGCGGAGTTAAAGCTTCTTGTAGATGCGGTCCAGGCATCAAAATTTATTACGAAGAAAAAGTCATCGGACCTGATAAAAAAAATTGAGAAACTTACCAGTGTCTATGAAGCGAAAAATCTGCAAAGACAGGTGTATGTAACCAATCGTATCAAGACAGATAATGAAAGCGTATACTACAATATCGATGATATACATAACGCGATTCAAAATAACAAAAAAATTAAATTCCAGTATATGGATTGGACCATTACAAAAGAATTGAAACCGAGAAAAAACGGCCAGTGGTATGAAGTCAGCCCCTATGCACTTATTTGGGAAGATGAACGTTACTATATGGTAGGATATTCGGCTTATGATGAGGAAATCAGACACTATCGTGTGGATAAAATCGGTAAAGTGACCATTCTTGATGAAAAAAGAGAGGGAATGGATAATCCGGGAACTTTTGATGTGGCGGAATACTCCAAGAAAATATTCGGTATGTATGGTGGTGAATCCGAAAGCGTGACAATAGGATTTCCGGAAAATCTGATTGGTGTGTTTATAGACCGATTCGGAAAAGAGATTGATATTCGAAAAAGAGAAGGGGGATATCTCTCTGTCAGGGCAAGCGTCGTATTGAGTGGTCAGTTCTACGGTTGGATAGCGGGGCTTGGAAAAGACGTGAAAATCATAGCACCTCAATATGTAAAAGATGAATATTGCAACTATTTGCAGGGAGTATTAGATAATAATCGGCTTAGTTAAAATAAAACTTTAATATTTTTTGAAAAAAAAGAGATAATGGTCATATATCCCAAAATGGCCATTATTTTTTTGTCTAATTTTCCCAATCTAATTTGATTGACACACTACAATTAGTTGCGTATACTGATTTTGTACCACAAAATATGGTGACTTAAAAATAAAATGCACACCACATCTAGTAGTCTGGTGTGCTTGCTTTATGGCAGAGATAACGTAAAAAACAAGTTTTTGCCAAAGATGGTTAGGAGGAAGGAAAATGGCAAATTTGGATAACGCAAACGCTTTAGGCGTTAATTATGGGGATGAATTTACACCATGTAAGAAGATTATGGTGATTAAAAAGGATGGTAGTTTGGAAGCTTTCAACGTGCAGAAGGTAATTGATGCCGTTGGAAAGAGTGCTTATCGTGCCCTTACCAAATTTACTGATGAAGAAAAACGTCATATTTGCCAGTATGTTATAGAGAAAGTAAATAGTCTGGAAGAGGACAAGATTCCGATTCCGATTATGCATAATATTGTAGAAAGTGCATTGGAAGATGTGAAACCAATTGTTGCAAAGAGTTATCGTGATTACCGTAACTACAAGCAGGATTTCGTGCGTATGATGGACGACGTGTACAAGAAGAGCCAGTCTATTATGTATGTTGGTGATAAGGAAAATGCCAATACGGACTCTGCACTTGTTTCTACAAAGAGAAGTCTTATTTTCAACCAGTTTAATAAGGAATTATACCAGAAATTCTTTATGACAACGGAAGAAATTCAGGCTTGTCGTGACGGCTATATTTATGTCCATGATATGTCTGCAAGACGTGATACAATGAACTGCTGTCTTTTTGACGTATCTAATGTTTTGTCCGGTGGTTTTGAAATGGGTAACATCTGGTACAACGAACCAAAGACATTGGATACAGCTTTTGACGTTATCGGTGATATCGTATTGTCGGCAGCAAGTCAGCAGTATGGTGGTTTCACTGTGCCAAGTGTTGACAATATTTTAGAGCCGTACGCTGAAAAATCATATAAAAAATATATTGATAAATATACAAGATTAGGCGTTGATAAAGAAACTGCAGAAGCAGAAGCTTATCAGGACGTTGTAAGAGAGTTTGAACAGGGCTTTCAGGGCTGGGAATACAAGTTTAATACCGTTGCCAGCAGTAGAGGAGATTATCCGTTTATTACTGTTACGGCAGGTACGGGAACAGGTCGTTTTGCGCGCCTTGCTACTATTTCTATGCTCAATGTCCGTAGAAAAGGTCAGGGTAAAAAAGAATGTAAGAAACCGGTTCTTTTTCCTAAAATTGTATTCTTGTATGATGAAAACTTACACGGACCGGGAAAACCACTGGAAGATGTATTTGATGCGGGCGTAGAATGTTCTGCTAAGACGATGTATCCTGACTGGTTATCTTTGACAGGTAAAGGCTATGTTGCAAGTATGTATAAGCGTTACGGCAAAATCATCTCACCTATGGGGTGTAGAGCGTTCCTTTCACCTTGGTATGAACGCGGCGGCATGTATCCTGCAGATGATAATGATACACCGATTTTCGTTGGCCGTTTTAATATTGGTGCAGTTTCACTGCATTTGCCGATGATTCTTGCAAAATCAAGACAGGAAAGCAAAGATTTCTATGAAGTGCTTGATTATTACTTAAACTTAATCAGACAGCTGCATATCAGAACCTATGCATACCTTGGAGAAATGAGAGCTTCCACAAATCCACTTGCATATTGCGAGGGCGGATTTTTAGGCGGTAATTTGAAATTAACTGATAAAATCAAACCGATTTTGAAATCAGCAACAGCTAGTTTTGGAATCACAGCATTCAATGAATTACAGGAGTTGTATAACGGTAAGTCATTAGTAGAAGACGGACAGTTTGCTTTGGAAGTATTGGAACATATCAATAAGAGAGTAAATCAGTTCAAAGAAGAAGATGGTAATTTATACGCAATTTATGGTACACCGGCTGAAAACCTCTGTGGTCTTCAGGTGAAACAGTTCCGTGAAAAATACGGAATAGTTGAAGGTGTTTCCGATAGAGATTATGTAAGTAATTCTTTCCACTGTCATGTAGCAGAAGATATTACACCGATTCAGAAACAGGATCTGGAATATCGCTTCTGGGAACTTTGTAACGGCGGAAAAATCCAGTACGTAAAATACCCGATTGATTACAATATCGGTGCGATTAAAACTTTAATCAGACGTGCTATGGATTTTGGTTTCTATGAAGGCGTAAATATGTCTTTGGCTTATTGCGATGATTGTGGTCATCAGGAACTTGAAATGGATGTATGTCCAAAATGCGGTAGTAGAAACCTTACAAAAATTGACCGTATGAACGGATATCTTTCTTATTCGAGAGTACATGGTGATACCAGATTAAATGACGCAAAAATGGCAGAAATTAAGGAAAGGAAGAGCATGTAATAATGAGATATCACAATATTACAAAGGATGATATGCTTAATGGCGACGGGCTGAGAGTCGTATTGTGGGTTTCAGGATGTTCCCATTGTTGTAAAGATTGTCAAAATCCGATTACATGGGATGTAAATGGTGGCGTATTATTTGATGAAGCCGCAAAACAGGAGATTTTTGAACAGTTAGACAAACCATATATATCAGGTATTACTTTCTCGGGTGGTGATCCGCTGCATTCTGCAAATAGAATGGATGTCAGAACCTTGATGGCAGAAGTCAGGGAAAAATATCCGGAAAAAACTATTTGGTTATATACGGGAGATGTATGGGAAAATGTTATGCATTATCCTATGATGAGATACGTGGATGTTTTGGTAGATGGCGAGTTTATGATTGAAAAACGCGATGTAAAACTTATGTGGAAGGGTAGTTCCAATCAGAGAGTAATTGATGTGCAAAAATCACTTCGTCAGACAGACCCGTCAGTACCGATTTTATATTGCGGGGACTATAATTAATAAAGGATAAGAAAAATGGCTGAACAAATAAAAATTCAATACAAAGATGATACAATTGAAAGATTGAAATACATCGACGGCAAATCGGACTGGATTGACCTTCGTGCCGCTGAGAAAATCGAATTAAAACAGGGCGAATTTAAATTGATTCCACTTGGTGTTGCAATGCAGTTACCAAAGGGTTACGAAGCCCATATTGTACCGAGAAGCTCTACATACAAAAACTTCGGTATTATCCAGACAAACCATACAGGTATTGTGGATGAAAGTTACTCGGGACCAAATGACTGGTGGTATATGCCGGCATACGCATTAAGAGATACCGTTATTGAGAAAAATGACCGTATTTGCCAGTTTAGAATCCAGAAGCACCAACCGGAGGTTGTGTTTGAAGAAGTGGATGCACTGAAAGGACAGGACAGAGGCGGAATCGGTAGTACAGGTAAAAATTAAGTATAATTTACTCCTTTTTTCACAGACTAATAAAAAACTGTGAGAAAAGGAGCTTTTTATGTTAAACGGATTTCAGGAAAGTAAAGATTTGCTGGATTTACGTCTCCATGTAGATGTAAATTTTGACCTGCTTACAAGAGAGATAACAGTAGGGGAAAGACGTGCCTGTTATTATTGTATAGATGGTTTTATTAAAGATGAATTAATGGAAAAAATGCTTCAATATTTTATCGGGCTTAAAAAGGAGGATATTCCGGAAAACGCAGATGAAATGTGCAAAGCATATGTACCACACGTGGAAGTGGAAACGGAAGAAGACTGTGACAAAATTATAAAGAATATCTTATCGGGTCAGTTTGCACTTATAATTGATGGTTTTGATAAGGCGATTATGATTGATGCAAGAACGTATCCTGCCAGAAGTGTCAGTGAGCCGGAAAAGGATAAAACACTTCGTGGTTCCAAGGATGGATTTGTGGAGACGATTGTATTTAATACGGCCTTAATTAGAAGAAGAATACGTTCCACGGATTTACGTATGGAGATGGTCAGTGCGGGCAAATCATCCAAAACGGATATTACGTTATGCTATATGGATAGCCGGGTAGATAAACAGTTTTTGAAGGAGTTAAAGGGAAGAATTGCTGATTTAAAAGTGGATGCTCTGACAATGAACCAGGAAAGTCTGGCTGAGTGTATTTATAAAGGAAAGTGGTACAATCCGTTCCCGAAATTTAAATATACGGAAAGACCAGATGCGGCGGCAGCTCAGATTTTGGAAGGAAATATTGTTGTGCTCGTAGACAATTCACCGTCGGCAATGGTACTACCTACTACAATTTTTGATATGATTGAAGAGGCGGATGATTATTATTTTCCGCCAATTACAGGTACTTATTTAAGGTTTGCAAGATTTGTCATTTCATTTATGACTTTTTTTGTGACACCAACATTTTTGCTTTTAATGATATATCCTGAGTATGTACCGGATTGGCTTTCATTTATTGTAGTGCGGGAAGGAATAAATATTCCGCTTATCTGGCAGTTTTTAATACTGGAGCTTTCTATTGACGGACTCAGACTTGCGGCAGTGAATACGCCGAATATGCTTAGCACACCGTTAAGTGTTATAGCAGGTATTGTGCTTGGTGAATTCGCTGTAAACAGTGGCTGGTTTAACTCGGAAGTAATGCTTTATATGGCATTTGTAACCGTTGCGAGTTATACGACAGCCAGTTATGAACTTGGTTATGCAATGAAATTTATGAGAATTATTACGCTTATTTTAACGGCGATATTTGGTATATGGGGCTATGTCGCGGGACTTGTGATTTTTGTTGCAACGATAGTTGGAAATAAAACAATAGCGCATACAAGTTATTTGTATCCGTTGTTCCCGTTAGATATTAAAACTCTTTGGAAAATAATGTTCAGACATCAGCTTAAAAATCCAACTGAAGAATAGGATGACAGAGTTTGTGCGAGACTTAATTGATTAAAAATCAACGGTCTCGCACTTTTTAGAATGTGGTCACATTCTGTTTATGATGAACAAATCATGATTTGCAAGTTGGACAGTTGGTGTCAAAAGCCGGGTTGCAAATGTAGTAGTTTTTGGAATTCATTGAATCCTGAACAAGTCGTAATGCTTCGCCGAAACGCTGGAAATGTACGATTTCTCTTGCACGTAAGAAGCGGATAGGACCTGCGATTTCTTCGTCTTTTATAAGGCGGAGGATATTGTCGTAAGTAGTGCGGGCTTTTTGTTCAGCGGCCAAATCCTCAAATAGATCAGTAATTGCATCACCTTTTGACTGGAAATAGGTCGCTGAGAAGGGTGTTCCGGAAGCAGCTACCGGATAAAGCGCAGCCGTATGGTCTACATAGTATTTATCAAAACCGGATTCTTTAATTTCTTCCATAGATAAATTTTTTGTGAGCTGATATACGATAGCAGAGATCATTTCCATATGTGCTAATTCTTCCGTACCGATATCAGTTAACAAGCCGGCAGCTTCACGGACAGGCATTGTGTATCTTTGGGATAAATAGCGTTGTGACGCAGCTAATTCGCCATCCGGTCCACCGAACTGGGAGATAATAACCTGAGCCAGTTTTGCGTTTGGCGTAGTGATGTTTACAGGGTATTGTAATCTTTTTTCATAAATCCACATATTAACATTCTCCTTCCCATGGCATTTTCTGAGTTACCCAGGTCCATTCATTGTTCATTCTTTCATAGTAGTTGGCTGTTAATGGTCCATATCTTAAAGCATATTCTTTACGCATCTGAGCGTAAATTTTGTTGTAGTGGTTAAAGTAATCAAGGCCGTTTTGGTCGGTAGGATGTGTATCAAGATAAAGATTCAAATCATATAATACAAAACCGATTACGGTAATATCGTGGAGTAACTGGGCTTTTGAATTTGATTGTGCCATTATTTTATACATCTCCTTCCTTCGAATGGTTTGTTGAGTTCAGGGAAAATTGTACCGTTCATTAAAGCTTCATCCAGATTTTCGTAAATAGTGGTTAAATGCTGCCACGGGACATAGGCCATTGCAACTTCGCCGCGGTCTAAAATTTGTTCAAATTTGTATTCCTGCATAGCGTATACCTTTCATATTTTTTACATCGATTTAATATATTATATGTTGGAATGTTTTTTGTGTGTGAGATATGCAGGGTGTTAGATAAGGGCATAAAGAAAACCTCTTATTGTCCCGCTAGGTGATAATAAGAGGTTTTTCATTCTTAAAGCTATTCGTTTAGCAATTCCATAAGTTCTTGCATTTTGTCTGAAATTGCACCTAATAAGATTTCGTTTTCTTCTTCTGAAGTCATTGTTTTTGTTGCATAGGCAGAAACATCTTCGGAAATAGTGGATACCGTTTTTATCGACTCGGTAATTGCATCATTTACTTCTTTTACTTCGCCAATATCTTTTGCAAGGTTATCAATATTGTCACGAATCGCCAAGGTGTTTTTCTGAATGAGTTTAAAACTTTCTTCTGTGTTAAGTGTAGATTGTTTTTCCTCATTAATACCTTCAATCATTTCATAAATAACATCTACAGACTGACTAATCGCAGTGGAAATATTAGTGATTAATTCTGTAATATTTCCGGTAGCCTCCTGAGTCTGAGTAGCCATTTTTGAAATTTCAGTAGCAACTACTGAAAAACCACGGCCTGCCTCACCGGCTCTTGCAGCTTCGATACTGGCATTTAAAGCAAGCATACTGGTTTGTGTGGCGATTCCACCGATTAATTCTACAATGGTATTCATTTCTTCAATGTATTTTTCCAGTGTTTTTAACTTCTCTGTTACATCAGCCCCATTTTGAACAGATACTTCAACCTTTTCAACAAGATTAGCTACATCGCTGTTACCGGTTTCCAAAACGTTCAAGGTGTGTTTCATATTCTCGGTTATCTGAGTGGTAGCATCACTAACTAACTGAATCTTATCCTGAATGGTCCTGGTCTGAGTAAGCTGGTTTTGTACAGCGTTTGCAGTATCATTAGCACCATGAGAAAGTGCTTCCATGGTTTCCATAGTTTCTTTGGAAACAGCATTTAATTTTTCTAAGTCTTCATATACAGCAGTAATACGAGTTTCTGTATTTTCAGATACTTTAGAAAGGTGTACTAAAGCAGATTCGGATTTTTCCTGTTCGCTGGCTAAAATCTGCAATTTCTTTCTGTTATTTTTATTTAAAGTGTTCGCTGTGAGAATACAATAAACAGAAATTAAAATAACAGAAACAATCTGAACAACCATTGCGTCACTGCTACCATAATTAAATTGACCTGTTTTTGAATCAATTGCGACCAATACGATACTATCAATAATGACAGCGGAATTTAAGAAGATAGAGTAGCGGACATCGTTATATACCATCATAACTAAAAGCATTGGCATAATAAATAAAAATACGATGTATGTAGATGCCGTGAAAACTGAAAAAGTGTAGAAAATCATAAAGCCAATACCGGCAAAATGTTTTATTAACTTTGTCTCTTTGTCTTTGGAATAGAAGATAAATTCCAAGATAACAGGAACTATGCCAAGTACTAAAGCAAGGAGTGCATATCCCCAGCTTTTCATACCACCGGCGGCCTGTAATACGCAGAACAATACCATAACTAAAGCTACCACTAAGTGTGCATTTCTAACAAATTTGTTATTGACTGCAAATTCTGGTAAATTTTTTTGCTTCATAAAAAAGCTCCCTTCTCATTAAAGTGTAAAATGTTAATAAAATAATACATCTAAACGGGGATTTTTTCAAGTAACAGAGACCAAAGACCTTGATTTCTTTTTGTATTTATGCGAAAATATAAATTGGTGTCGTGCGATTATAATTTTGCACGCAAGTACATAAAAATTTGCTTCAGAAGGATGGAGAAAATATGAGAGGAATTGACACTCAGGTAAGAAAAACCCGTAGAAGAATTTTTAAAGAGGTTTCCAATCTTGCATACAATTCAACAAACTTGATTGATGATGTGGAAGCTTTGCCATATAAAATTGTGGATTATGATGAGCCGGAATGTAGAGAAAGTGTTTACAGGGAACGTGCCATTGTCAGAGAACGTATTCGTCTTGCAATGGGTATGAGTTTGCGTCCTGAAAATGCACCTGTTCATGTTACACAGGGCTTGGAAGAAAGTAATATTGATGAAAAATATTATGAACCGCCTTTAATGCAGGTTATTCCGTCAGCATGTAATGCGTGTCCTGAGAACCGCTATGAAGTAACAAATAAATGTATGGGTTGTCTTGCACATCCTTGTAGGGAAGTGTGTCCTAAGGGGGCCATCGAAATCAGAGATGGTAAATCCTTTATTAATCAGGAAAAATGTATCAAATGTGGTAAATGTAAATCCATTTGTCCTTATGATGCAATTTCACATCAGGTAAGACCTTGTGCAGTAGCGTGCGGCGTTAATGCCATTAAAAACGACAGAATGGGACGAGCTTGTATTGATACCAGTTTGTGTGTATCCTGTGGCCAGTGTATGGTAAGTTGCCCATTTGGTGCTATTGCAGATAAATCACAGATATTCCAGCTCATTAGAGCGATGCAGTCAGGACGAAAAATTATGGCACAGATTGCACCGGCTTTCGTAGGTCAGTTTGGGGCAACTGTAACACCCGGCCAGGTGAAGACTGCGCTGAAACAGCTTGGGTTTGCAGAAGTTTATGAAACGGCTATTGGTGCGGATTTGGGTGCCATTGCAGAAGCAGAACATTATGTGAATGAAGTGGCTTCCGGAAAACAGGCATTCAGTTTGACCTCCTGTTGTCCGTCATGGTCTGTTCTTGCAAAGAACTTTTTCCCGGAAACTATTGATAAGATTTCCAATGCGTTGACACCGATGGTAGCAACAGCAAGAATTATGAAGGAAGAACATCCTGATGCGAGCGTAGTATTTATCGGACCTTGTGCATCTAAGAAACTGGAAGCATCCCGTAGAACTATCCGTTCAGAAGTAGACTTTGTTATTACTTTTGAAGAACTTATGGGTATGTTTGATGCAAAAGGTATTGTTTTAGAAGAAGTTGTAGCAGAAGATGAGATGGAAGATGCAACAGCAGCCGGAAGAGGCTATGGTGTTGCAGGCGGTGTTGCCAGTGCCATTGAAGCTTGTGTGAAAGAATATTATCCGGATGTGGAGGTTCATATTGAACACGCAGAAAGTCTGGCAGAATGTAAGAAAATGTTGCTTCTTGCCAAAGCCGGAAAGAAAAATGGTTGTTTGATTGAAGGTATGGCATGCCCGGGAGGTTGTATCGCAGGCGCAGGTACAAATATTGCGATTCCGGTAGCTATGAAGAGTGTTGCAGGATTCCAGGCAGACTCCAAAGAAAAACTACCAAAAAAAGAAGATTAGAAACTCGGAGGAAAGAAAATGGCTAAAGTAAGAACCAGATTTGCACCAAGTCCAACAGGAAGGATGCATGTTGGTAATTTAAGAACAGCTTTATATGCATATTTAATTACAAAACACGAAGACGGAGATTTTATTCTTCGTATTGAAGATACAGACCAGGAAAGACTGGTAGAAGGTGCTGTAGACATTATTTACAGAACTTTGGAAAAAACAGGACTTGTTCATGATGAAGGTCCTGACAAGGATAAAGGCTTTGGACCTTATGTCCAGAGTGACAGACAGAAGTCCGGTATCTATTTGGAATATGCCAAAAAATTAGTAGAAAAAGGCGAAGCATATTATTGTTTCTGCGATAAAGAAAGACTTGCTACTTTAAATCAGGTGATTGAGGGCAAAGAAATCAATGTATATGACAAACATTGTCTTCATTTATCAAAAGAAGAAGTAGAAGCCAAGTTAGCTGCAGGTGTTCCGTATGTTATCAGACAGAACAACCCGACAACAGGAACAACTACATTCAAGGATGAAATTTACGGTGATATAACTGTAGATAACTCTGAACTGGATGATATGATTTTAATTAAATCAGATGGCTTCCCGACATACAATTTTGCTAATGTAGTAGATGACCATTTGATGGGAATTACACACGTTGTACGTGGTAATGAATATTTATCTTCATCACCAAAATACAACCGTTTATACGAAGCATTTGGCTGGGAAGTACCGGTATATGTTCACTGTCCGCTTATTACGGATGAAGAACACCATAAATTATCAAAAAGATGCGGACATTCTTCTTACGAAGATTTGATTGAACAGGGCTTTATTTCAGAAGCGATTCTTAACTTTGTAGCTCTCCTTGGCTGGAGCCCGTCAGGTACGGAAGAAATCTTTTCGTTAGATGAATTGATTAAAGCATTTGATTATCGTCATATGTCAAAGTCACCGGCGGTATTTGACTACACCAAATTAAAATGGATGAACGGCGAATATATGAAGGCTATGGAATTTGACAAATTCTACGCTATGGCCCAGCCGTATCTTAAAAAAGCAATTACAAAGGATTACGACTTAAAGAAAATTGCCGAAATGGTAAAAACAAGAATTGAAGTATTCCCTGATATTTTTGAATTAGTAGATTTCTTTGAAGAATTACCGGAATACAGCATTGATATGTATACTCATAAAAAAATGAAAACAGATGCAACATCTTCTCTGGAAGTATTAAAAGAGGTATTGCCATTATTTGAAGCCCAGGATGATTATTCCAATGATGCACTCTATAACCTTCTTATGGGATATGTAGAGAAAAAAGGCTGCAAAAACGGTTTTGCACTCTGGCCTGTCAGAACAGCCGTATCAGGTAAACAGATGACTCCTTGCGGTGCTACGGAAATTATGGAAATTCTCGGAAAAGAAGAAACTATTGCGAGAATTAATAAAGGTATTGAAAAATTAGAAAATGAAATCTAATTTCAATGACAAACAAAAAGAAGCAATTCATTTAGGACTTGGTCCTGCTATGATTCTGGCAGGACCCGGGTCCGGTAAAACGACAGTGCTTCTTTATCGGATAAAGTATCTGATTGATGAGTTACACATATCACCTAAAAATATATTGGTAATCACATTTACAAAAGCAGCGGCGAAAGAGATGAAAGAAAGAGCTGCAAAAATCTTAAATCTAAAAGACGAAAGCCCATTTTTTGGTACCGTTCATTCTTATTTTTATTCTGTTTTAAAACGTTCTTATGAATATCGTAATTATTCCATTATGACAACAAAACAAAAATACAATAATTTAGAAGCTCTATTAAAGTCAGAGTATTCTAACATACGTATATCAAATAATCTGTTGCAGGAGATTCTGACCTGCTTTTCCAAACAAAAGAATGGCGTAGAGTGTATAAAGGAAATAGAAAACATAGGTTTTACTTATGATCAATTTGAGGATTTGCTTAAGAAATATAACTATTTCAATTTTGAACAAAATAAGATGGACTATGATGACATCCTTATTTTATCGTTAAGACTGCTAAAAGATAATATGAGGGCATTAAACCGGCTTAATAGTGAAGTCAAATATGTGCTGGTAGATGAGTTTCAAGATGTAAACGAGGTTCAGTACGAACTGGTGTCATTGCTTGCGGGGAAAGGAGGAAACTTGTTTGTGGTAGGAGATGATGACCAGTCTATTTATAGGTTTCGTGGTGCCAAAGGAGAAAATTTCCGGCAGTTTGAAACTGATTTTTTTGGGGTACAAAAAGTCATACTAAATATCAATTACAGGTGTCCGAAAGAAATTGTAGAGGTATCTTCAAAACTGATCGGGCACAATCAAAGCCGTTTTCCAAAGCAACTGATTTCGGGAAAAGAGAACAACGGATTTGTACAGTGTAAATGTTTCGTTTCGAAGGAAGAAGAACGAAAAGATGTATTAAAAAAAGTGAAAGAATTCTCAGAGCATAATACCTGTGAAACAATCGCCATTCTTTGTCGCACCAACAGTCAGTTATCATATTTTGCAGAACAGCTTAGAAAAGAGAAAATTGAATTTTATATGCAAGAAAAAACTGTCAATTTTTATAAATCTATGTATATAAGACCTATTATCGGATACCTTATGTTTGCGAGTGGAATTGATAAAAGCAGGAAAAGACTGTTTAGCTTTTTAAACCGTCCGATGCGCTTTATAAGCAGAGAGTTGTTTGCAAATTGGGATGAAGAAAAATTGAAATTTGATTGTTTGGATATTAACAACGAAAAGATAATGCAACTGAAGGAAGAACTAAAGCGTATTGAAAAAATGAGTCCTAAATTCGCAATCAGTTATATTTTAAAAGGAATTGGATATGAAGCATATACTTCAGAAAATTGTATATCGAGGGAGGATGTGGAAAAATTCAAGGCGGATATGGATGAATTAAAAGAACGTGCGGGAATGTATGAAACAATGCGGGAATGGATGGAATATGTAAAATTGGAAGAAACTATGGATGAGGCGGATGTCAGAAAAAATGAAGTCATAGACGCAAGTGTTTTTCTTTATACTTTTCACGGAGCGAAAGGGCTGGAATTTGACAGTGTAATCATACCGTATTTAAATGAGGGAAGTGTTCCATATGGTAAAAAACTTTCGAAAGAGGAATTGGAAGAGGAGCGGCGCATGTTTTATGTGGCACTGACCAGAAGTGCAAAAAGTTTGTGTGTTACCTTTGTAGAAAATGACACAAAAAAAGATACGGTAAGCAGATTCATAAAGGAATGTGCGTTTACCGTATCAAAATAGACTATTCTTCGTCTTCTACATCTACCAATTCATCAAATTCAACGCCGTCTAAATATTCATCGAAAGCATCAGCGACCATTTCGTATTCTTCTTCGCTTTCAATGTAGATTAATTCAGGTTCTTCGTTGGGGTCATCCGGATTTTCGCTGTAGCCGTAGAACCAGTAAATACCATCTGTATTTTCACCGTTTTCATCCAGTGGCATAAGTACGATATAATCCTTTCCGTTTACTTCTAAAATTGTATAAATGGCGCAAGTAACACTGCCTTCATCGAGTTCTAATGTTACAGTCATTTCGTCATCTTGATTTTTTTGTTTTCCCATAGTAGTTCCTTTCATTGTCCAAAGGACGTAAAAATTTTTATAAAAATATTGTAGCTTATGATGAAAAAAATAGCAAGTAATGATACAATAGGAAAGATGATTAGATTAAGAGGTTGATGCGATGAAAGCGTGGAAGCATTTTAAAACGATAACATATCATAGATTTCTGGTTCGAAAAGGCTGCTTTAAAGTAGGACTTTACTGGCAGGGGCTGACTCATGATTTATCCAAGTATTCTCCCACTGAATTTAAGGTTGGAATGAAGTATTATCAAGGGACAAGAAGTCCGAATAATGCAGAGCGAGAGGATATCGGCTACTCCAGTGCATGGCTACATCACAAGGGCCGAAACAAACACCATTATGAGTATTGGATTGATTACAGCACGAGAGTTCCGGGAGGAATGATGCCGGTTCCAATGCCGCGTAAATACATTGCGGAAATGATTATGGACCGTATTGCAGCGTGTAAAGTATATAATGGGGAAAGTTATACGGATTCTTCAGCACTTGAATACTATAAGTTGGGTAGAGACCCGGCCCCGCTTCACGATGAAACAAGAAAGTGGCTGGAGTTTTTCCTGACAATGCTCAGTGAAAAAGGTGAAAAAGAGACCTTTGCTTATATGAAAAAGGAATTTTTAAAAAAGTAATCTGTAACACATAGATGGGCGGCAACATAGTATATATCAAAAAAGTGAGAGGCACTTTTTATGAATTGTTGCTTTATAATTATTCTTTTATTATTACTGGGGAATTGTAATTCTTCTTGTGGCAGTAGCCGGAATAATGGCTGTGGAAGCTCTTGTGATAATTCCCGCAGAGATTCGCGTAGGGATTCAAGACGAGAGGAACGCAATAATGATTGCGATAATAACTGCACAAGAACACAGACAGTTATTACAAGAACAGAATGTGATACAAATTCCTGTGGCAGTAATATGACATCGGATACTTTTGGAAATAACCGTTATTCTATGTACAATATGAATAATGATGATTGTGGTTGCCACAATTAAATAATATCAGGCAAAACGATTGGAATTTATAGGAAAACTTGACGTAAAGGTTGTCAAATAGTATACTTTTAAGGATGAAATTTGGAGGAACATTATTATGATAGATGGTAAGAAAGTGTTATTTAGCGGAATGCAGGCGACGGGTAATCTGACTTTGGGGAATTACCTTGGTGCGCTTAAAAACTGGCTCACATTGAGTGACGAATATGAATGTTTTTATTCGGTGGTGGATTTACATTCCATTACAGTTCGTCAGGACCCTGCGGAGCTTAGAAAAAGAGCAAGAAACTTGCTTACTTTGTATATTGCGGCAGGACTTGACCCACAGAAAAACTGCATTTATTATCAGTCCCATGTATCAGGACATACAGAATTGTCTTGGATTTTGAACTGTTTTACTTATATGGGCGAATTAAACAGAATGACACAGTTTAAAGATAAAGCGGCAAAACATGCAGATAACATTAACGCAGGTTTGTTTACGTATCCTGTTTTGATGGCGGCAGACATTTTACTTTATCAGGCGGATGTTGTACCGGTTGGAAAAGACCAGTTGCAGCACCTTGAACTCACTCGTGACCTTGCACAGAGATTTAATGCTATTTATGGGGATGTATTTACAGTACCTGAACCATACCTTGGCAAGGCAGGTGCGAAGATTATGAGTCTTCAGGAGCCTACAAAGAAAATGTCAAAATCGGATGAAAATCCAAATGCCAGTATTTATCTTATGGACGATAGAGATACCATTATTCGTAAGTTTAAACGTGCGGTTACAGATTCGGAAGCGTGCGTTCGTTACAGCGAAAACCAGCCGGGCATTATGAACTTAATCGATATTTACAGTGCATGTACAGGAAAGTCAACAGATGATATCGAAAAGGAATTTGAGGGCAAAGGCTACGGCGACTTTAAGCTTGCCGTAGGGGAAGCGGTAGCAGACATTTTGACACCAATCCAGACACGTTTTGATGAACTTTCAAAGGATAAGGCATACATTGACGGCATTATCAAGGAAAATGCCGATAAAGCCAATTATTATGCTACAAAGACACTCAGAAAAGTGCAGAAAAAAGTCGGATTTCCGGAGAGGATTCGATAGGAAAAGAAATGAATAGAAACCGTCGGCAGTGTGATTTACAAGGCTGGCGGTTTTTTAGTTCAACAATAAAATAGGGAGTCCACACGTGACTCCCATTGATTGAATAGTTTGTACTAGTACCTCACTCGTAAGTACTTTACTTGTATGGTTATAGTAACACGAGTTTGCAAAAATGTCTATGCATATTTTAAGGTTTATCTAAAATTTCTTTTAGGGAATCAATGTCGGTAATATTATATTTGTTCATAAAATTGAAAAAGTCAGATGATTGTGATTTTAGTGTATTTAGTTCGGCTTGTAGAACTGACTGATTTTGTTTTAACTTTTCTATATATTCTAATTTATCAGCATATGCATTTTTTAGAGATGAATAATAGTGGTGTATTCCAAGAGAAATTGAAAGTGCTTTGTCTACTGCTTTCATTTCAGCTGACGAAAGTATTGTAATGTAGTCGCCTAATCTGGCTTTACTTATACAGGTTATATTACCGAGAAGTATATTTCCATCAAGAATTATTTTACCTGAAGAATCTGTTTTTTTATTAATAGGTATAACTATGGGAAGTGTAGAGTTTGAATGTGTGATAGGAGCAACCAAAGTATTGGGAGAGGTTTTATTAGCAGAATCATATTGAAGAATGACGCAAGGTCGTTCTTTAGATTCTTCGCTTCCAATTCCTATACCAAAGTTACATCTATATACCTCTCCTCTATAAACAATCCGTTTTTGAGCAGAATTTGCAATTGTATTTAAATACAGTTTTTCCTTAAGCCAGTCAAGATATTGTTGAACTTTTGTAAGATCAATATTCATTAATGAACTCCTTTGTAATAAAATGTGAAATAAAGTTGATAGTTTTCAGTGTCAATAGAAAAAGATAAAGTGTTAATGATATATAGAAATATAAATGTGTGATGTGAGTATAACATAATAATGTAAAAAGTCAATAGATAATACAATTTGTTAGTATTGTGTTTACAAGGCTGGCTTTTTTGATATCTAAAATTGTCGATAATTTGACTGATTTTGTTGCTAAGTCTTTTGCGGAGATAGAAAATAGAATATAATGTTGCTAAATTTTGTTGTGAGATAAGAGGAAAATAATTATGATTTACAGTGTAATGAGTTATGTTTTATGGTTATTAGATCTTGTAATCTGTAGTGTAATTACATGTTTTGGATTTGAACAAAAGAATGAAAAAGCAAGTAGATGGAAATATATATTAGGCTTGTTTCTGGTGCAGGTTCCTTTTGTGACAATTAAATTTTTTTTCAACTGGCAACCATTGCTTAGAAGTTTTGGATTGATTTTTACGGTTGTGTCTGCATTAATTTTTACAATCGTACTTTATAAGGGATATGTATGGCAAAAGGTATTGTTTGTCATTTTTAGAATTATATGTTGTTGTGTTGCGGAATGGGTTATGCAATTTTTGTTCCAGGATATTTTATTGCAAATGGAAGAAATATCATTTAGCCAACCTATTGTTGTTATTTACATTGCAATAACAGAAATTTTATTTGTTATTTTATTCCTATTTTTTATGTTGTTATGGAAGAAGTTTATATTGAAACGAGGATATGATTTAAAAATATTCTTTATTTTTATTATTTTTCCTATCAGCCAGATTATTATGATGTCGAACATAAATCTTAGGGTTCTAACGGAAATGACACCGGCAAGTGCTGCGGCAGTTGTAAGCCTTATTCTTGGAATTGTAGCTGACATTTTGTTGATGGTGCTACTACTTAGACAGCAGAGTATGCATGAGATGGAAGTGAAACTGAATGAGGTAGAAAAAGCATGGGAAATTGAACAAAACCATTATCGGGATATTGAGGCCAGAAGAGAAGAACTAGCGAAGATTAGACATGATATATCTGAACAGTTTATTGTTATGCAGGAACTTCTCCATCAGGAAAATTATGAAAAAGTCACCCAAATGCTGTACACCTTAAGAGAATATGTTGTATTTACAAAAGAATATGTGTATTGTGCGGACCCTATTGTAAATGCGATTATGGCAGAAAATGAAAGAGAATGTAAAAAGAAGGGAATTTGTCTTAAATATAATTTGGAAATTATGCAGCCGCTTAAGATAAATCCGGTTGTGTTATGCAGTATTTTTTCCAATTTGATGCGAAATGCATTGGCGGCGACTGCAGAAGTGGATGATAAGGAAAAAGCTGTTATTGATATTAAGGCAGCCATAAAGGGTGATTATCTGATAGTAAAAGTCGATAATACATTTTCAGAAAGCAAGAAGAAAGACAAAAAGAATAGAAAAGGGTACGGTCTTGATATTTTACAGACATTAGTTGACAAATATCATGGACAGATGGATGTAGTTGTTGCAAAAGGAAACTATAGTACGAGGATATCTGTAGAAAATATAGAAATAAATGAAAAATAAATATATTATAATAGACTTTTTAATACAGGCGAGGTAAGAAATGAAGGTAGCAATATGTGATGACGAAAAGATTTTTTTAGACAGGATGGAACACTTGCTAAAGGGGATATCCGATATTGAAAGTATTGATAAGTACAATGATATCAGCGAATTAAATATATTTCTGGAAAAGGCTACATATGATCTTATTTTTATGGATATTGATTGGAAAGGTCATAGTCAAACCGGCACACAATTTGCAGCCGAAATAAATGAGAAATATCCTAATATTCAGATTATTTTTATAACAGCCTATAATGATAGATTTGCAGAAAGTATCTTTTTTGAAAAAGTTAACTTATGCGGTTATTTGGTGAAGCCGATTAAGTTCAATAATTTACAGTTTCTTGTAGATAAAGCATTAAAGAATATAAAAAAACAACAGGAAGAAAAAATTGTAGTCCAGTACAGAGGAGTGACGGAAACAATAGCCTTTTCAGATATTATGTATTTGGAAAGTAAGGCGCATCAGTTGTTTATATCAACGATTTCGGAGCAAATACTGGTATATAAAAAATTGGATGATTATGAAATGGTAATGAATAGGTCTTTTGTGAGAATCCATAAAAGTTTTTTAGTAAATATGAATTACATAAGAAGAATTGAAAGAACTTCGTTGACATTAAAAAATGGTACTGTTTTGCCTATCAGCAAAACTAAATATCAGGTTGCTAAGGACAAGTTTTTTAAATTTATGAGTGAACAGTTATAGGACATATTAGATATGACAAGAGGAGAATAAAAATGGTTTACTATATTATGTGTTATATACTATGGGTTTTAGACAGATTAACCAGTAGTACGATTACTTGTTTTGGATTTGAAACTAAAAATGAAAAAAGAAAAAGATGGCAATACATATTGGGATTGTTTTTAGTACAATTACCTTTTATTACAATTAAATTTATATTCAACTGGCATGATGTGATCAGAAGTGTAGGCTGGATGTTGACAGTAATAGCAAGTACGGTTTGTCTAATTGTTCTGTTTAAGGGATATATTTGGCAAAAAATATTGTTTGTTGTATTTGAGGTGATTTGTTGTTGTATGGCAGAATGGCTTACACAATTGTTGCTTCAGGACATATTGTTACAGATTGAAGGGTTATACTTTAACCAGCCAATTATGGTTATTTATATTGTTTTTGTGGAAATACTATTTGTTGTATTTTTCTTGTTTTTTATGCTGATGTGGAAGAAGTTTATTTTGAAAAAAGGATATGATTTAAAAATATTCTTAATATTTATTATATTTCCTATCAGTCAAATTATTATGTTAGCTAATATTAATTTTAGAATTTTATCAGAATTGACCCCGGCAAGTGCCGCAGCTGCAGTAAGTCTTGTGCTTGGTATTGTGGCTGATGTGTTATTAATGTTAGTGCTTCTTCGACAGCAAAGTATGCATGAAATGGAAGTGAGACTTTCAGAGGTAGAGAAAGCATGGCAGGTTGAACAAAACCATTACCATGATATTGAAGCAAGACGTGAGGAGTTAGCCAAAATAAGACATGACATTTCGGAACAATTCATAGTTATGCAGGAACTTCTGCATCAGGAAAATTATGAAAAAGTTATTGAAATGCTTTATATATTAAGAGAATATGTTGCGTCAACCAAAGAGTATGTATATTGTGGAGATCCTGTTGTTAATGCAATTATGGCAGAAAATGAAAGAGAATGTCATAAGAAAGGTGTATGTTTAGAATATAATTTGGAAATTATGCAACCACTTAGGATAAATCCGGTTGTGTTGTGCAGTATATTTTCTAATCTGATGCGAAATGCATTGGCGGCAGCCGAAGAAGTGGAGGATAAATCGAGGGCTATTATTGATATTAAGGCCGCTGTAAAAGGGGATTATCTTATAGTTAAAGTTGATAATGCATTCTCTAATGAAGGGAAGAAGAAAAAAAAGAATAGAAAAGGATATGGACTGGATATTTTGCGTACCTTGGTAGATAAATATCATGGACAAATGGAAGTAGTGGTTGAAAACGGAAACTATAGTACACGAATATCTGTTGAAAATATAGAATTGAATGAGAAAAGTTCCTCACTTTAGAGTGGGGGACTTTTTGTTTTTGAAAATATGTTTGGTATCCAAACATCAATTATAATCATACTTTTCGGGTAAAATATAAAAAACTAACCGGAGGTAAATGTTATGAATGAACGGATTTTAAAAAAGGAGTACATTGAAAGGTTTGCAATATATCTGCAAAACGAGGAAAAGAGTATTAATACGCAAGAAAAGTATATGAGAGATGTTCGAACTTTTGCAGAAAGCATTGGAAATATAGGGATTACAAAGGAAGTTGTAATAGATTATAAAGCAAGACTAATCGCTAAAAACTATGCAATTCGAAGTATTAATTCGATGCTTGCATCACTAAATTGCTTATTTATGTTTCTTGGATGGAATGATTTGAAAGTAAAGTCTATTAAAGTACAACGTCAGGTCTTTTGTCCTAAGGAGAAGGAACTTACAAAAGAGGAATATAAACGACTTGTTGAAGCCGCAGGCTGTAGAGGGAATGAACGGCTCAAATTAATTTTACAGACAATATGCGGAACAGGAATTCGTGTGAGTGAATTGCAGTATATAACCGTTGAGGCAGCAAGGAACGGAGAAGCAAGAGTTTTGTTAAAAGGCAAAAACAGAATTGTATTAATAGTAAATGACTTAAAAAAGAAACTTTTGAATTATGCGAAAAAGCATAATATCTTATCCGGACCAATTTTTATTACGTCCAGCAGGAATATAATGAGCCGTTCAAATATCTGGCGTGAAATGAAAGAATTGTGTGGATATGCAAAAGTGAATCCTCAAAAAGTTTTTCCGCATAATTTAAGACATTTGTTTGCGCGTACTTTTTACAGCGTTCAAAAGGATATAGCAAAACTGGCAGATGTCTTGGGACACAGTAGTATTAATACAACCAGAATATATATTGCAACAACAGGTGATGAACATCGTCAATGTATTGAAAGGTTAAGGTTGATAATATAAAAACCACTGTGTAGTGACAGTGGTTATAACATAATCAGTATTATGTTGTAAGAGCAAAGAGTATTTGTGTTTGTTTCTTTATACATATTAAAAAGTATATCACAGTGCACTTAAAAATCAAAGGTATTTTAGTAAGAAAAGTATGATAAAAAATAGGGAATGTCAAATTGATAGCAACAGAAATAAGCCTTTTATGCAAATAGCAATTAAAAGGCTTTATTTGTGATGCTCATTTTTAGAAAAACGAAAATTATATTGTAAGTAATGAGCTTAGTAAGTTTTAATTTACAACATAATACTGATTATGTTGTAAGGAGACTAATTTTGACCAAAAATTATACGTTTTTGCTGTGTGGATTGCTAAATGTAATTGGGGTTAGTTAGAGTATGTATATATTTATTTAATATGTTTAAATGTGGAGAAGATAATCTATGGGAAAGACAGTTGTATATTACGAAGAAAAAACAAACTATGCAAAATTGATTGTATGGAATAAACAAAAGATTACTTGTGTAGATAATCTGAAAAACGGACACGTAATAGGCAGAAGAACGAATGATTCCAGTGCAGATATACAAATTGATTCACCATTGATTTCAAGGTATCATGGAGAAATCAGTTTCGATTCGGGTAATTTTTTTTATCGGGATTTAGATAGTTCCAATGGTACATACTTAAATGGATATCATATCAGCAAACGGGAGGAAAATAATTCTAATCCAATACAATTGAATAATGGTGATATTTTAAAAATAGATTACCGGGATAGAGAAAAACAACACGAAGATGCAGTAGTTATTATCTTCACCACGGCATTGGAATATGAAAATGAGTGGGATAGGTTACAGTTAAATGAAAGTGTGACAGAAATACCTATTGGTCGTGAGTATTCAAGTATTAATATTTCCAGCAATTTGATTTCTAAAAAGCATGGGCATTTTTTTAGAGCAAATAAAGGCTGGGCAGTAGAAGATACAAACAGTACGAATGGTGTTTTTCTAAATGGTGTCCGAATTAAAAAAGCACAGTATTTGTTTCCGCTTGATGTAATTCGTATGGGGAATCTGTTTTTCTTTTTTGATGGAAAAAATTTATGGTATCCAATTGAAAAACAGAATAAACCTAAGAAGGTTTCCAAAGGCAATGGACCGAACCTAAACATCAAAATTAAAGAAAGAACTGTCCGCCATAATTTTAAAAAACTTGTTTTGTTGCAAGACATTAATATGGAAATAAAAAGTGGTGAAATGGTACTTATTTTAGGTGGCTCAGGTGCAGGAAAAACCACCTTTATGAATGCTGTAATGGGTTATGAAAAGGCAAATGGAACCATATGTTACGGCAATACAGATATATACCGTGAATATGAAAAAATGAAATATGAGATAGGTTTTGTACCACAGCAGGATTTAATGCGTGGCAGTGATACGGTTTACGACACACTTAAGAATGCAGCACAGATGAAAATGCCGGTAAATGTTTCATATGCTGAAATGGAGAAACGGATTTTTGAGGTGATGGATCTTCTGGGATTAAGTCGTGAAAAGAGTTCATTGGTAGATAAATTAAGTGGCGGTCAGAGAAAACGATTAAGTATTGCAGTAGAATTTATTGCTAATCCGGGATTGTTCTTTTTAGATGAGCCGGATTCAGGGCTTGACGGAATTATGGCAAGAGAATTAATGAAAAATTTGCGGACAATTGCAGATGGCGGAAAAATTGTTATGGTTATTACACATGGACCGGACAGGGCACCGGAATTGTTTGATAAGGTGATTGTTTTGGCTAAAAGCACAGATGATAACTGCGGACATCTTGCGTTTTGCGGAAGTGTTAACGAAGCCTATAAATTCTTTGAAACAGATACGTTAGAGGGCGTAGTTAAGAAGGTAAACCGTAGTGATGAAGGTGGCGAAGGTAAATCAGATTTCTTCATCGAGAAATTTAGTAAAACTAAAAAATAGAGAGGGTTTAAGTATGGATTCAAAACGAATTTCAAGAATAGGTCAGATTTGGGTGTATGTAGGGAAATGTTACAGAGCATTTATCAATGAAAAGCTTTGGAAAACGTTTATTAGTGCAGCCATTATTACAATCATCATAGCATCGGTAACTGGTGACAATACGTTTGTGACATTTAGAGATACACGAAACGGAGCATTTGCACTAGTATGTGCATGTATTTGGATTGGTCTTTTTAATTCGATTCAATCTATTTGTAAAGAAAGAGCAATTATTAAAAGAGAGCATAGAACGGGCTTGCATATTTCTTCATACGTTATAGCGCATATGATTTATGAAATGGTCTTGTGCTTGTGTGAAGCAGTAATTGTTACAGTTATTATTTTTATTAAAAACTGGGGACATACGCCGGAAAATCCACTTATTTTTCCTGCGGGAATAGAGCTGCTTGTGACTTTCTTTTTAATTATTTATTCTTCCGATGTTTTGGGACTTGCCATATCCAGTATTGTGAAAACAGCAAATACAGCAATGACGGTTATGCCTTTTGTTTTAATCATTCAGTTGGTAATGTCCGGAATGATTTTTGAATTAAACGGATTTACGGAAAAAATATCAAAATTAACAGTGAGTAAGTGGGGATTGGAAGCAATATGCAGTACATCTAATGTACTGGAATTAGAAATAGACCCAATGCTGATTATAACGGATGTAATGAGAACAGATTATGAACATACGGTAGAACACCTGTTAAAGATATGGCTTATTCTGGCAGCTTTTGCGGTGTTGTACGGAATTATCAGTATTATTGCATTGAAATTTGTAGATAAGGATAAAAGATAGGTAGTCATTATGAAACTGGATTATTCAATTATGTCAGATAAAGGAATGCGTGATAATAACGAAGACTCTGTAGGCGCAAAGGTATCAGAGAAAAATGCAGAAGGTGTTTTTATATTGTGCGATGGACTGGGTGGTCATGGAAAAGGTGAAGTCGCATCCGGACTTGTTGTAGATGAAATGTTAAAAGTCTATGAGATAAAATCAAAGGATAACGACTTTATTGATGAGGCCTTTTTATATAGTCATACGCAGTTATTGAAATTACAGAAAAAAGAAAATGCACGCAATCAAATGAAGACAACAGCAGTTGTGTTACAAATCAGGGAAAAGGATATACAGTGGGCACATGTGGGAGATTCCAGACTGTATGTTTTTTATAAAAACAAACTTGCAGAAAGAACAGTGGATCATAGTGTGCCGCAAATGCTAGTTGCAGCAGGAGAAATTAAGGAAAAGGATATCAGAAATCACCCTGATAGAAACCGGTTGTTAAGAGTAATGGGAATTGAGTGGGATTCACCTAAATACGTAAAGGCTGAAAGTATTGAAAAAAAAGAGAAACTTGCTTTTTTACTTTGTAGTGACGGATTTTGGGAATTTATCTGTGAAAAGCAAATGGAAAAATGCTTGAAAAAAGCCAAGAGTGCAAAAGAATGGGTGGATAGTATGAAAGAAATCATTCTAAAGCAGGGTGTTTGTGCAGATATGGATAATTTTTCAGCTATAGCCGTGATTTGTAATAAATAGATTAAGTAAGGAGAAAGCATATGAAGAAATTTAATTTAAAAGGGATTTGGATTTCTGCGGTGATTATCTTTATGCTTCCGACTTTTTGTGTTAGGGCAGAAGAAAAGATTGAAATTGAACAGGTTATTACTAATATGCCTTCAGTTGAAATGTATGTAAGAAGTAGTGAAATGCCGGATAAATATGATTTGGAGATACGTCTTTTAGAAGAGGTTTTAACGGTTGATAACATACAACGCTATAGTGAAAAACATGAAGGAACAGATTACTTTGTATTGGTTGATATATCCAATTCATTGCCCGATAGTTATTGCAAAGAAATAAAGAACACCCTAAATGATTTTATGGATACGGTTTCCGCTAAAGACAGGGTGATTTTGATGTCTTTTGGTGAAGAAGTTACTACTTTACTAAAAGGGAATGAAAGCACGGATGAAAGAAAACAGGCAGTTGAAAAACTTGATAATAAAGACCGAAAAACTATGATGTTTGAAGCAATTATGCAGACAGCGGATTTAGCGGATGAGTTAAAAAGCGATAACAGAAAAATTGTTTTGGTTTTTACAGACGGTGAAGACTTCGCTGTAGGTACTTCCACAAGCGATGAAGCATTTAAAGCATTGTCAGAACGGAATATGCCGGTTTATGCACTGGGTATTAAAGATGCTATCAAAGAAAATTTAAATGCATTTGGTGAGTTTGCAAGAGGGCTTGGTGGAAATTTAAATATTTTTTCTGCAAAAGAGACAGGTAGTGTTTTACAAACGGTAATTGAGAACATCAATAATACATGGGTGATTGAACTTTCAGCCCAAACTAATTACATCAATTATCAAATGAATGTAATTAGTTTAAAAATCCCATCTACGGGAATTATACGAAGTAAAGAAGTGATGCTTGGAACGTCTATGGCAGATAGTGTAGCACCTGCGATTGTAAATGTGGAAAAAGTGGAAGTAAATCAGTTAAAAATTACATTTAGCGAAGATGTTTCAGGTGGCGAATTAGCAACCTCATGGAGCGTGTTTGCAGAGGATAAAAATCTTCCGGTAGTGACAGCGACTTATGAAAGTGGCAGTGTAGTTTTGCTTACTTTTGAAGATAACCTTTACACCGGGCATTATAAAGTGGATGCACCGGGACTTGTAGATAATTCCATGGAAAAAAACAGTGTCACAACCGCTTTTGAATTAGATGTTGACGGTGTAAAACCAACACCAAAGTGGCTTATATTCATAAAGGAATGGCTGTGGCTTATTTGTGTTGTACTCGTGGTAGTTTTATTGCTTGTAGTCGTGCTTGTCTGGTCAAAAATAAAGAAGAACAAAGGCATTGTGTATGTTGACGGGAAAGTGGCTCTTGCCAGCAATATTTCACAAAGACAGAGGGTGAGTCTTTCGAATGAACAGGGATTTGCAGTTTCTTTGGAAATTGTAAGCGGCTCACTGGGTGAAGGAAATGCGATACAGACAAACATCTATAAAAGCCTTATTGTAGGTCGTGCATCATTTTGTGATTTGTCTTTAGAAGACGGAAGAATGAGCAGACAACATTTTGCATTGGAACATAAAGACGGAGAAATATTTATTACGGATTTGCAGACTACAAACGGAACTTTTGTGAATGGTATAAGGGTATATAACAACCATAAATTACATAGTGGTGACGTGATTGTTGCCGGTTCATTAAAAATGAAAATTATATGGAGTTAATGTTATTGGCGATGGAGAAATCAAATGAAAAATTACTAAATTCAGGGAATACGCTTGCATTACCAAAAGATTATGACCTGCATAACAGATACGTTATAGATGTGGTTTTGGGGGCTGGAGGGTTTGGTATAACTTATAAGGCGTATGACAAAATAAATCAAATTTTCTGTGCCATAAAAGAATATGTTCCTCTTGGAATTTGTATGCGTGCAGAAGATGGTATTTCACTTTGCCCCATAGATGAAGATGCAGCGAAACATTACGATCACGGTAAAATGCGTTTTATGGAAGAGGCAGGAACACTTCTTGAAGTGGCAAATATTCCGAATATTGTCCGTATTACGGATTATTTTGAAGGTAATGGGACATCTTACTACGTTATGGAATATTTGGAAGGCAGTAATGTTAGTAAGTTGACGAAGTTTTTCCCGAACGGAAGATTACCCTATGACACGGCCTTGCAAATATTGTATGCGGTTGGAAATGCGTTGGACAAAGTACATACAAGACGTTTTTTATTGCATAGAGATATTAGTCCGGAAAACATTATTATTACGAAAGATGAAAAAATAAAATTAATAGATTTTGGTAGTGCAAAACATATTGTCAGACAAAAAAATCAACATTTTACCATTGTTTTAAAACCGCATTTTGCACCGCCGGAACAGTATCGGAGTGATACACGACAAGGCAATTATACGGATGTGTATGCGTTGGCCAGCACCTTTTACTATATGATATGTGGGAAAAAATTACCAGATTCAATGGAACGGGTGGCAGGAGAAAAGTACACACCGGCGTATCAAATAGTGGAAGAAATGTCTCTTAGGCAGTCAATTGTGTTGGATAAGGCGTTGCACTTGGATTATAAAAAACGATATCAATCCATTCATCAATTTTTGGAAGAAATGAAGCAGGATGAAAGTGGTAATACAAGGAGACTAATTGTAAATGATGGCGGAATACAAGATACGAAAAAGATATGTATTATGCACACGAGTTTTCAAAGAAAATTAAAAACGTGGCCACTGGTTGAGAATGTGTCCTATTCGGTAGGAAGGACCCAAGATAAGGATATATGTATAACCGGGTATCCACAGGTAAGTAAACTGCATTGTTATATCCAGTATGACAGCCAGAGCGGACAATATCTGTTAAAGGATGTATCTACGAACGGAATAACTTATCTGGGGAAAAAACTTAAAAAGAATCAGGTTTACGCATTTGCAAGAGAAAGTAGCATAATGCTAGCAGGTGTTTGTGAAATTAAACTGAATTAGCTTTTGCAAAGGAGTTGGATGGATATATGAATGATTATGATTCTCAGGATGATATTGTAACCATAAAAATCCCAAGAGAAGTACAAATACATATTGCTGCAAAGTCCATAATTGGAACAAGAGATTGTCAACAGGATGCGTATTTTGTATCGGAAACAGATGTTGCAAAGTTGGCAGTAGTTTGTGATGGAATGGGTGGAATGGAATATGGCGAAAGGGCCAGTCAAAAAGCTGTAGAGAAATTGGCAAGTGACTTTGAAAATTGGGATGGTTTGGATGTTCCCGGTTTTTTAATGGAAGAAGCTAGGCAAATGGACAGATTGGTATACTCGTTACAGGACGAGAGGGGAAAACGTTTGGATGCAGGAACAACCGTTGTTGCAGTCATTGTCATAGATAGCAGGATGTATTGGTTATCAGTTGGTGACAGCCGAATTTATGTTTTGCGAGGAAATGAAATGCAATGCGTTACCAGAGATCACAATTATGGTTACAAAATGGAAAAAAAGATGGTTAACGGTGAAATTTCCGAAGAAGAATTTTTAGAAGCGCAGAATAAATTTGAAGCATTGGTCAGTTACATTGGAATGGGAACTCTTGAAATGATAGATGTACCCCAAAAACCTTTTGAGTTGATGTATGATGATCGGATTCTTCTGTGTAGTGACGGACTATATAAATGTTTGAAAAAAGAAACAATAGAAGAGATTCTTTTTAAAAGTTATGAAAGTGTTGATATATCAGTTGAAAACCTGATTCAGGCGGTGGAAGATTCACCGAAGAAACACAAAGATAATACAACTGTAATTATGATGTCATATGAATAAAAGATAAAGAGAGAGAAAAAGTATGGAACGTTGTTTGAATTGTATGGAAATAATGGAAGACGGAATTGAAACTTGTCCTCATTGTGGTTATGTGAAAGGGACTAAACCAAAGGAAATTTATCATTTATATCCGGGAACAATCCTGGCAGGAAGATATGTGATTGGAACGGTAGTAGGTGCCGGAGGGTTTGGTGTCGTATATAGGGCCTGGGATAGTACACTGGAAAAAATGGTAGCTATCAAAGAATATTATCCGGCTACATTGGTATCCAGAGTGCCCGGAGAAAAAAAAGTGTATATTTATGCAAAAAAGAGAGAAAAAGAATATCGCGTGGGTATGGACCGATTTTTGGAAGAAGCCAGAAATATGGCCAGATTCAGCTCTCACCCGCATATTGTAAATACATATAACTATTTTGAAGAAAACAATACAGCTTATTGTGTTATGGAATATATGTATGGAATTTCCTTTAAAGCCTTTATTAAACAAAACGGTGGAATTGTACCTGAAACTATTGTGACACAGATTATTTTAGCAGTTTTGGATGCGTTAAAGGATATCCATAAAGCAGGAATTATTCATCGAGATGTTGCACCTGATAACGTTATGTTGATAATGGGTAAGAATAACACCTTTGATAATGTGAAATTGATGGATTTTGGTGCAGCCAGATTTTCGAAAGGTGATACGGAAACAAATTTAACGGTAGTTTTAAAACCGGGATTTGCACCTACAGAACAGTATAAAAGTAAGAGTAAACAGGGACCGTTTACGGATTTGTATGCGGTAGGTGCAATGATGTATAGGGCATTGACAGGTGTTATGCCAGAAGAATCCACCAATCGAATTAAAGAGGAGTGTCTGGTAGAACCGAAAGAATTGAATCCGCAAATCAGCGATAAAGTAAATAACATCATAATGCGTGCCATGGCGATGCAACCGGAATTGCGTTTCCAGAATACTGAAGAATTTAAGCAAGCATTACAGGAAAAGAAGATTGTTAAGAGTGTGGATGCGGAACTTAAGAGCCGTAAAAACAAGCGTAAAGTCGGTGTATTATTTGTCACACTTTTTTTACTTATCAGCGCTGCAATCGGGGGAATTATCTTTTATATAAAAAGGGCAGAAACAGTGTTAAGACCTGCAAATCTGACTATGTGGGTTCAGGCAGAAGCGGGAGAAGAAAAGGCTGTGGAAAGCACGTTTCAGGATATTGTTGATGACTTCTGTGAAAGTTATCCACAAGTTGAAATCGATGTAGAAGCAATTCCGGTAAATGAGTATGGTGAGCGTTTAAAAGAGGCCGGGAAAAACGGAGAAATGCCGGAAATTTTTGAAAGTACGGATTTGTCAATAGTTTATTTAGAAGATGCGGCTACACTTGATAAAGTATATGACAAGCTGGATTTGGATGATTACTTTGGACTTAAAGAGTATAAGAAAAATGAGGATAAACTCTTAAAGATTCCGGTATCATTTGCTTTCCCAGTGGCTTATATTAATACAACTATATCAAGTGAAGATTTGGTTACTCCTTCTGCTATTGATTTGTTGTATGGACCGACGAAGCAGGAAATGAATGAATTTCTGGCAGGCGGGAGCGATTATATCAGTGCATATACCACGAGTTATTTTGCAGTACAGAAAGCTTTACCTGCTAAATACGCATTAAAACCGATTAAAAATGCTGATTGTAAATTTGTTACATATTTCAGTATGGAGGATAATTTACAAATGGCAGAAAAAAATGCATCAGTTATGTTTTTAAAATATTTGTTATCTGATGGAACCCAGTATAATCTGACCACCAAATCTCATAGTGGCAACTCCATTGAGTACGGACAACCGCTTAACAAAGAACAATATGAAACATTTGTTGAAATAAATGCAGAATTTGAAGAACTCGGTAAGCAACCGACATTTTATTAAAGACGGGAGAAATAGATTATGAAAAAGTGTATGGGATGTATGGAAGAGTTTGATGAGAACCAAACTCTGTGTCCGCATTGCGGATATGAAGAAGGTACCATGCCGGCTGAGGTATATCATATGGAACCGGGCAGTATTCTTGCAAAAAGATATATTGTTGGAAAAACCTTAGGATACGGCGGGTTTGGCGTTACCTATATTGGCTATGATGCGGAATTAGAGCGAAAAGTAGCAATTAAAGAATATTTACCGGGCGAATTTTCTACCCGTGTACCGGGACAGACTCAGGTAACCATTTATGATGGGGAAAGAAAAGAACAGTTCCAGTCTGGAATTGAAAAGTTTATGGACGAAGCAAAGCGTCTGGCAAAATTTCAGGATACAGAAGGCGTTGTACATATTTATGACAGCTTTCATTATAACGATACTGCTTACATCATCATGGAATATATAGATGGCGAAACATTAAAAAGTAAATTGGAAAGAGACGGAAAGATGAGTGTAGAGGATACACTTAACTTTATTCTTCCTGTCGTTTCGGCATTAAAGGAAGTGCATGAAATTGGGATTATCCACAGAGATATTTCACCGGATAACATTATGATTTCGAAAGATGGAAAGGTGAGTTTGATTGACTTTGGTGCATCCAGATTTGCCACATCAACACATAGTAAGAGTTTATCGGTATTGATTAAACCGGGATATGCGCCAGTGGAACAGTATCAAAGCAGGGGTGACCAGGGACCATGGACAGATGTATATGCGCTGGCGTCAACTATGTATTATGCATTAACCGGAATTGTGCCGGAAGATGCTATGGAGCGAATGGGAAAAGATGAATTAAAATCCCTGTCAAAGCTTGGCACTAAAGTAGATAAAAACATTGAAACAGCTGTTATGAATGCTATGAACTTAAAAATCGAGGAAAGAACACCTTCTATGGAAGCCTTCGAAGAGGAATTAACTTCCCAGAAAACTGTCGTAAAACTGGCAGTTGCGAAGGAAAAACGCGATGTTGGTAAGTGGCCTATGTGGGCGAAAACATCTGTTGGTTTTGCAGCTGCTTTAATTACTACATTTTTTGTACTTATGCTGACGGGTGTTATCAGCTTTAGAGAAGGCAACTTAAGTCCTGTTATTGTGACGGCCGGAAACACTATGGTTCCAAACGTAGTTAACACGACTGTGGAAGTAGCAGAAGCTAAGTCTTCCAACAAGAAACTTAAAATCCAGATTGTGGGAAAAGAATATTCTGATGAAATCGAAGAAGGAATCATACTTTCCCAGAATATCACATGCGGAGATGTAGTAGAAGAAGATACTGTTTTGGAAGTCGTTATCAGTGCAGGTAAAGAATCGGTATTTATGACATCTTTAGTAGGAAAAACCAAAGAAGAAGCTATTGCATGGCTTGATACCAACGGAATTAAGTATACCATTGAAGAAATTGAAAGTATGAGTACTCCGGGCACGATTGCAACTCAAAGCGTGGCTGCAGATGAGAAGATAGCTAAAGGAGATACCATTGTTCTTCAGGTTTCTACAGGTATTTCCGGAATTGATAATAAGGCAGAAGTTAGTATGCCAGATTTAACTAAATTAACTTATGCACAGGCACAAAAGAAGATGGAAGAACTAGGCCTATATTTATCTATTGAAACATCTGTTTATGATATGAAAGTAGCAAAAGATAAAGTTATTTCACAGTCTGTTCCGTCAGGAACTGTATTACATCAGGGGGATAGCGTTACTGTTGTAGTCAGCCTTGGAAAAGAACAGGTTCGTGTACCATACGTTCAGTATGAAACAGAAGCAAATGCAAAACAGATGATTAGTAATGCGGGCTTAATGGTAAGCGTGAAGTATGAATACAGTGCTACAGTAAAACAGGGTGTTGTTATTACACAGGGAATTGAAAAAGATACTCTTGTGGATATGGGTACAACCATTGAAATCGTAGTAAGTTCCGGTACAGAACCGGCTAAAAATACAGCATGGTCCGATTGGGTAGATTCTTTACCGGCAGGCGTGAATTCAAGTAAGTATGAGATTGAAACTCGTGATGTGTGGTATATACAGAACAAAACAACACTTCCTGCTACAACAGATTCTACACTTGCAAGTCAGGGATGGACTTTGGAACAGGAAATAGATGAATACAGTGATTATGGAAGCTGGTCAGATATAACAGCAAATCCGCCGGCAGAGTCAGATATAGTAGATGTAAGTGATCCGATTACACAATACAACTATCAGTATTACACCAAGGAAAACGGTGAAGGTACATCTATTCCGGGTGGTTGGACACAGGAAAGACATGAAGTGAGATGGAATGGTAGTTCGTATGAAAGTGCGGATGGTACAAATACAGAACTGAGGAAAGCGGTGTATGCTTATACAAAACCTGCAGTAGAAAAATATGTATATTGGCATTATAGCAATGGGGCTATAGCTAGTGCTGACAATACAATGTCAAACAGCCATTATAAGATAGTTTATTTAGATAGTCCTTTGCAGGATATAGGAGCGTCTCAGTATAAAGGTTATAGGATATATGGGTATCATAATGATCCATGTTGTGGCAAAAATATTTGGTACAATAATGTTGATGCTGGGCAGAAAAGAACTTTTGAACCAGCAGTAAATATGTATACCGTTACCGATGGTTACTATTATTACTATTATTCACGCTACACACCAAGTAGTCAGTCAGGCTTTGGAGATAAGAAGACAGAGTCAGCGACCTGCAAACAGATTGATACCAGAACTGTATACAAATATCGTACAAGAACCCATACCAAGAAATACATTTACTCTAAATGGTCAGAGTGGCAGCGCTCAGAAGATGAAGTTTTAAATAATTCAACTACAAAAGTAGAAAAGAGAAAAGAATACCGCTACAAAGAAAAATAATTATACATAACAGGAGGATACAAATATGAATTTAGTTAGATGTGACAGAGGACATTTTTATGATGGAGACAAATTTACACAGTGCCCGCACTGTGCTCCGAATGAGGACGACAGAGAAGTGACTATCTCAATCGAACACGAAGTAAAAGGTGAGGAAAGAAATACTGTTCAGACGGCAACTAATGAAACTTTAAGTTTGAAAGATGCTGTGGCTGCTTCAACAACAAGTATTGCAGATGATGATGATATGGGAAAAACAGTTCGCTTTTATGATGATGCGGCCGGTTCTGAACCATGTGTTGGCTGGCTTGTTGGCGTAAATGGTGAAACTTTTGGTGAATGTTTTGCTTTAACAAGCGGTAAAAACTTTATCGGCCGTGCAAAGGATATGGACGTTGTTCTCGCAAAAGATAATAAAGTTTCTAGGAATAAGCATGCGATTTTGATTTACGAGCCAAAATCAAGAATGTTTATTGCACAGCCGGGTGAATCAAAAGAATTATTCTATTTGAATGATGAGGTTGTGCTTAATAATCAGCAGATGAAAAAGAATGATATTTTATTAATCGGAGATACAAAACTTATGTTAATCCCATGCTGCGATGAGCAGTTCTGTTGGGAGGACATAATGGATGAAAAATAAAGTAAGAGTATTTCGCTTAATATTAACCTGCTTTATTATACTTTCGTGTATATGCACTTTTTTACCAATTCTCACGGTTAAAACAATTGGTGTAGAGATGTCTGCCAGCTTTGCAGATATGTTAGATACAAACAGTTTATATGATATCGGAATGGAGATTGTAGGTGAAAAAGAAGCACTTGATTTATTCCGCATTATAATTATCGTGCATCTTGTATTAAATGTGTTGATATGCGTGCTTATCTGGATAAAAAAGAAGTTTGCAACAGTGATTGCTATGATTCTTAGTATCATTCAATGCAGCTGGTGGGGATATTGTGTAGGCGTATGGAAAAACCAATTTGCAGACGGCAATAGCTTTTATAAAGCTAGCGTGGGTATAGGAGTATGGGGATATATAGATGCGGCTGTGGCGGTTGTTATTCTTTGCATTGTTCTTTTGATATGTGACAAAAAGAAGAAAAAAGATATAGTTAAAGTCATTAAAGAAGGTGCAATTACGTGTTTGTCAGGTGAATATGCAGGTGCACGAGTGGTTGTTGGAAAAGCGCCTATTGTTTTGGGCCGGGACAAAGAAACGTGTCAGTTGATTTACAGTGGTGAAAGAATCAGCCGACAGCACTGCAGTATTTCGTACGATGCCGACAATGAAGTGTATAAAGTATTCGATTTTTCTACCAATGGAACGTTTAGGGCAGACGGAAAACGACTGAAAGCAAATGAGTTGAATGAATTTAAAGCAGGTGAAATATTGAGTATAGACGATAAAAATGTTTTTGTGCTGGAGTAGAGAAATAAAGTAGATGGACAAAAATAAATTATGGTTAAAGCTTTATGATGCGAATGTGTTTTGTGGAATCGGGTATTATTGGAATAAAAAGCAATGTGCTGAAGGAATTACAGACAGTTCGTTTGATGATATTGTTAACCTGATAAAGCAGTAAGAAAGAGGCATAAAATGATATATAGCATTGAGACTTATAATAAATCCTGCGGAACCATTGATAATGTGGCTTGTCCGAATTGTGGTCGAAGAAGTACATATATTAAGGTGAAAAATAAGACAAAGTCTACAATTATGTTTATTCCGTGGTTATGTTTTACTAATTCAACATTTGTTGTGTGTGGTGCATGTCAGAGAGCATATAACGTTAAACAAAAAACATTTAAAAATATAAATGATAATTTAGATGTTTTAGATGCTATTCATGAACAGCATCAGTGCGATTTGGAGAAAATGCAGAAACTAAAGGACAAATACAGTGTGGGTGTTTCTGAAATAAAACAGTCAGAGGCGTTATTATCCTGCTTGGGCGTTTCGTTTGGATTGCCATTCTTTTTCCTTGGAAGACCGATATTAGGCATTTTAGCATTTGTTTTAAATTTTGCTTTAATAATATATGATAAATTGCAATTTATGGGTGTTTTACCTGTGATTGGTATGTTGTTGGCACTCTTTATTGTACTCGGAAAAGTAAAGGATAGAAAAGGTAAATATATTCTGAGCAAAAAGCAACGGAAAATGTTTTTAGGAGACGAGAATATTTAGAAAGTGGAGGAACGAGATGGCAAGATTTGTACGTAATTACAATATTTCAATGTGCCCCGATATTTATTTTAACGAGGTTTCAAAGTATTTGACAGTCGAGGGATAAGTTGCATGAAGTACATACATATCAGTTTGCATATATTCCTTGTTGCAGAGATGGAATTATTTTATTAGATGAAGAAAACACATATTTTTATACAAAAGGAACAGGTGAATATGACAAGGTTGGATATGTGACTGAAGAAATAAAATAATACGAGGAGAATAGATAGATGAAATTCAAGTATAGATATTTGGCAGTAGTATTGATGGTAGTATCATGTTTTGGAATCATTGGTTGCTCGAATGGAAGTGTCAAAAAAACAGGAACAATGGAATTTGAAGATTTTCTGGTAGAACGCTGCGTTAGAGAAGAGTTGGGAATAGACTGGGATGAAGAAATTACATATGAAGAAGTTGCAGAGATTGAAGAATTAGTTATCAGTAGCGCTTATAATCCTACTATATTGGATGATAGGCAACTTCCGGTTTATACAGGATATGTAGATTTAACGGATTTACAATATTTTACTAATTTAGAGGAGTTAACTCTGAATATGTATATACATTGTGATACGATAGCTAATTTAGAAGCGATTACAAACTGTAAAAAATTAAAGAAACTAAGTGTGCCATGTAATCTTGGAATAAAGAATACAAGAAGTATTGGTAATCTTGGATATAAATATTGGGCTGATATATTAGCTGAATTACCTAAATTAGAATATTTGGATTTGGGAATGTACGTAGATGAACATATGAAAGAGGCTATGCTGGCTGAGACGAGAAATAAAGATATTGAATTTTATCAAGCAGATGATGACTATATGAATAAAGAATGTATTTATGCAGCTGGTTTTGGAACAAGGCTTGTGTATAACGTTAGTGATGCAGCTGAGTATAATGATTCGTGGGATTATGATTTTGAAGGATATGAAACTATGTATAAAGATTTCGATAGTATTTCATATGGGGATGGTTATGAAGGCGTTTTCCCTGTATTAGAAGGCAATGAAGAAGAGATCATTGAGAAATTGAGTATGCTTAGTGATAATACAGAAGATATTATTATTAAATATCAAGGAGAATATTTTGATTTTTCTGTATTAGAAAGATTTGATAACTTAGTTACTTTATCAATCAATGGAGTGTCAGGATATAAGGCAATAACACCTACAGATGGTAGCGTTAATTATGTAGGTGTAGAACCAAGAAATCTGGATACATTAGCAGAGTTTGAATATTTGCAAGTGCTGAATTTATGTGGATTTCAAGGGGATTTATCGGACATTGCTAAATGTAAAGAACTGCGCGAAGTATCCTTAGACAATTGTAGTCCGTCATCGGCTGACTTCATTAGCAAATTAAAGGATGTTAAAGAACTTACACTTGGTTTGTATACTTATGGAAAAAACGATGAGGATAATCAAATTTATTGGGGAAATTTAGGTAAAGAGGTATGTTCTTTATCTGATTTAAAACTTTACCGTGATAACAATGTGATAGTCGGAAATTATGACTGCTATGAAAACATTGAAGATATGTCTTCTCTGGAAACATTATTTATTGATGGGGCTTCAGGAGAATTGGAAAGTGTTTTAAAAAGTCAAACTATTAAATATTTATGTTTGCAAGGAAAAGAAGTTGTCTGGGAATCATCAAAAAAGGCATCTTTTGAGGAAATGAAAAATTTGCAAGTATGTTATTTAGATTGCTTTGCAACGAATTTTGATTATGAATCATTATTAGATTTGAATGAAATACAGACTGTATTTTTACCAAAAGATTTAGCAAAAGAGGTGAAAGATACGTTAACTGTTGATTTGGCAGAAAAAGTCGTTGCACATAAAAATATTTCGGCATTTATTTCGGGAGTAGAAAAGGAATGGGCTGGTTCGTTCTATAAAAACACGGATATAGATTATATTGAAAAATTATATGAGGAAGATGTGGTAAGTGGACTTGTTCATTTTTGGCTTAAAAAGCAGTGGGAACAGGGCATAGAAGATAATGATTTTGAAGATTTCATAGATTATGTTGATTCAGAATATTAACTACTTTTAGGAGGAAAACTTATGTCTAAAAGAATACGAGTTTTGATAGTAATGTGTATAATTTCTGTATTGTTGTGTGCATGTTCTAAAGGTGAATATTCAGTTCAGGATCAAGAATATGAAAGTTTGTCTGAGGAAAATGATTTTTTAATAAATGATGATGACAATCAGATAACGGAATCAGATAATAGCATAACTGAAAAAGAATGTCCATCCATTTGGTTTGATGGTGTAGAGTTTAAAATTCTTGAGTATATTGATAAAGATTATATGTTTGTAAAATTTTTGTTAGATGAATATTTGATTCAGACTGTTGTACCAAGAAGACTTGAAACGGATAAGTATGATAGTGAATTTTATGTAGAGTCATATGGCGGTGAGAAGAATGCATATTTAAAATTATCTGCTGAAAACAGAACGGAAGCTATATTTTTCTCTTATGGCAAAGGCGAAAGTATGATTGCAGCTTATGGCGATGGTTCCTATGAAGCGATAGAATCTGGATTTGGTGGCGAACTTTTTGAATCGGAAACATCAGAGGGACAAGTTGTATTTTACAGAGAAGGTAATCTTGATATTAGTATATATGAATATGAAGATGAAAATGAAATGAATGGATATGGTGTCTATGTTCCGGCTATTGACCAGCAGACAATGTTTGTTTTTGCTATTTTAAATGAAAATGAAAAACAGTGCAAAAAAGACCTTGAGTCATTGTTAGAGATTGATTATAAAAAGGCCGATGATTCAGATTTTATCCGTAATGCTACGTTAAGTGAGGAAGAGTATACGAATCGTATTGACGATATGTATGCAAAATATATGGACATAGCATTTAATCCGGACAGTTTTCTTAAAGAACAGTGGCAGGCACCAGGGGAAATGTATGATTATCAACAATTAGTTGATATGACAAATGACGGTATTCCGGAAGTGTTTTTTCTTGGGAACCCTAAATCAATTTGTATTATGGGCGAGGAAAATGTCATTACGCTTTGGGGTGATGAAATTTTCTGGAGTGACGAACCTAATATTTTCTATGTAGATATTAGTTATCCGGGAGAATTTACATATGTAAAATACGAGTTGGTTGTTGATGAAAATGGGTATATTAGCGCGAAGGTATTAGAAGAGGAGTATTTAAAATTATTTGAAGAGACAGATGATTATATTAATTATACAATAAAATATTTTTGCAAAGGAAATGAGATTAATGAAATGGAATATTTGGGATTTGTTGATGGATTAAAGTCTGTTAAGCATATAAAACCCAAAATGTATAACGTCGATGAATTCTTAGCGAGTAAGAATATGTTTAAACGTAGTGCAATGCGTTTGACAAGCGATGAAATTTCTTAAGAAGGTGAATTTATGAAAAAGTCAAAATATATTAAAGGATTAATATTAGTACTTATAATAATGATAAGTATGACTGCATGTATGAGTAAGAATCGGAATATGTTTTTCGAGGAAAATGACGAGGAAGGGGGCAACGTCATTGAGGATGAAGAAGAGAATGTAACTAAAGAAAGCAAAACCGAAAATATAGAGAATGAGTTGGTTGTGGAAGACAATATTGAGTCAAGTGAAGAAGATACAACTCTGAATCAGGAAGATGTGGTGGAAGATAGAGATAAAAATATTTATACAAAAGTATTTGATGAACCAAGTCCAAATGATTCATATAAAAATATTGCGGTTTTTATGGTTGATTCTACTACCGGAATGTTATATTCCGATACAAAAAGTAAGGGAATTATGATTTTTTCCATAAATGAGAGAACAGAAGAAATAAAACTTGTTAATGTTCAGTATATGACGTACTGGAATATCGACGAGAATTCTAAATATGGACAAGCCAAATATGGATATTACTATGGACCGGAAGTTGCATTAGGTATGTTAAACAGAAATATGGATTTGGCAATTACGGATTTCATTACTATTGGGTTTGAGGGAATGGAAAAATTGGTTGATGATATAGGCGGAGTAGATGCATATATTGATATGGATGAATTGGAAATGATGAATGACAGACAGTATACAAAATATTTGCCGGATGAGATGGAAGAGAATATGGAGTTACTACCGGATATAGGCATACAAAACTTAGATGGTACGCAAGCGTTGGCTTATTGTATGGGTAATTTAAGGGGGTTGGACAACAGTTATTATGTGGCAGAAAGACAACAAGAAATAGTAAATAATATGGCATTAAACTTGATGACTATGGATAAAGATTTTGTTAGCTATACGTTTGATGATTTGTATACAAAATATCTTTACACTTCGCTAGATAAGGAAGAGTATCAGGAATTAGTAAATCTGATTAGAGTATCTGGTATAAGTAAAAATGTGATTTTTCCATCGTCGGAATTGTCAGAGAGTAAGGTGTTAGGTTCAAATGGCACAAGTTTATGGCCGACAGATTTAGCACAGAGTGTAGCACTAGTGCATCAATTTTTGTTTAGTAAGGATAATTATCAGCCTACGCAGACTGTACAGAGTATTGCGGAGGAAATAAAAAAGAAAGTTGCAGAGTACTAAAGGAGAAATAACAATGGCAGATGTATTAAAACTTAATGTACCAATGAATTTTAATTTAAATAATATGACAGAAAGATTAAAGAACAGTTTTGTAGCACAGGGATTTACAGTTACGGTGATACCTATAGCACCAAACAGTGTAAAGGTAAAATTAGAAAAGAATTGTGGTGGAATTAATTTATTATTAGGTTTGGGACAGGGAATCACCGCAAATTGTACTATGAATGGAGATATATTATATGTAAATTACACAGACGGTGATTGGACAGGAAAAATTGTGGGATTTGCAATTGGTTGGATTGTTTGTTGGGTTCCGTTTATGACGGCAATTATCGGTACTGTAAAGCAATGTGGATTATCGCAAAAAGTAAGTTCGGAAATTACGATGATTGCATCGGGAGTACAAAACGTGAAATCAGACCTAAGGGTATAATTTCTAGTTTGTCGTCAGGGTACTTACTGGAACTGTGTATTGAAAAATGCTATAATAAATGTTATGGAAAAATATAAAGGAAGATGAAAGTATGTTATACACAAACCTAACCCAAAAAGCAATGAAAATCGCATATGAAGCGCATAAGGTCCAATTAGATAAAAGCGGTATTCCTTATATTTATCATTCCATACATTTGGCGGAATAAATGCAGGATGAAAATACTGTTTGCGTAGCACTTTTACATGATGTGGTAGAAGATACTGAAATCACATTCGAGGAACTTGAGAAGGTGGGTTTTTCAGAAGAAATTATTGAAGCACTTAAACTATTAACACACGATGAAGCGGTTCCGTATATGGAGTATGTTCGTGCGATTAAGAAGAATCCCATTGCTACAAAAGTAAAACTTGCAGATTTGCGACACAACAGTGATTTATCCAGACTGGATGTTGTGGATGAAAAGGCATTAAAGCGAGTAGAGAAGTACAAGATGGCGATGAAAATTCTTGAGAGTTAGTGTTTGATGCTATGAAAAAATATTTGTCTGGAGAGGAATATGAGTATTTACAGATAAATGGGCGGGAAATGAGATTACTAAAATATCAAAGGGATAGTATTTTACTACGGATAAGGAGGACTTGCGCATATGAATAACATAGAAGTATTCTATGATACTCAAAAAAGAATTAAGAGCAGTATTGAACTTTCACAATCAACTCAAAAAGCAATAAATAACACTTGTGTTTATGGAGAGGGATTTGTTTCAAATAAAATCACTAAGTTTGAGCAAATGTTAGTGTCTTTTGAAGAAAATCTTACTTTAAGAACAGCAATTCGGATGGTAGATGAAGGAAAAAAGACTGCGGTTCTCAATTTTGCAAATCCTGTTGAGCCTGGTGGAGGTGTTTTGCGAGGAGCAAATGCGCAGGAAGAATATCTGTGTAGGACTAGTAACTTATATAATTGTATGGTAAGTGAGAATGCAAAAAAATATTATGAGTATCACAATGGTTTGATAAAAATGAACCAGGTTAATCGTATGTTTTTAGGAACAGATATGGTTATATATTCACCTGATGTAACTATATTTAAAGAAGATATCGGTTATTATCCGGGTATGAGATATCAGTCTAAACAAGAATATGAATATATGGACAAGTGGAGAAATATTGATGTCATAACATGCGCGGCACCATTCTTTAGCGGTTCAGATTTTGTAATTCCGGCGGGGGATTTGCATCATCTTTTTTGCACAAGAATACGTAATGTTCTTGAGGTGGCAATAGAAAACAATATTGAAGTACTGGTTCTTGGAGCATTTGGTTGCGGAGCTTTTAATAATCCGCCGAAAGTAGTTGCAAAGGCATTTTTGACAGTACTTTTAGAAGAACGATATAAAAAGGCATTTACAAATGTGATTTTTGCTGTGAAACGAACTAAAGAATGTAGTGAAAATGTAGAAGCATTTAAATGGTTAGCTCGCAAATTTGCATTGATAGAAGAAACCTCAGGAAAGAATGTTATTCAATCCTATATCGGTTTCCAAAACGCTCAAACAGGTGTGTGTGGACATGAATTTTATGACGAGAGTTTGAGAAGCATATGCAGTATGGGTGCGGTGTTAGATCCGGAGTGTGAGCACATGCATATTAAGGGTTTTGGACTTTGTTGGAATAGTAAATGGAACTGGGATAAAACAAGAAATCTAATGGACTGTCGAGCGATAATGGATTCATCCGGCGCAGAGGTCGCAGGTATTACTAATTACTGTGATCCGGAAAATTATACTATATTTTGGGGTAAAGAGAAGATAGAAGTTTTTATTGAAGAAAACGCATATACTTTTATACAAAACAGACAGGTTATTGCCAGTATTGAAAGATTTCATAACGACAAATATTTCCCTGAAAATTGTGAAGATTTAATGATAAGATATGGTTTGTGTGTCAGACTTTATGAGAAACTTCAAAATGAGATATTACTATTAATTCTTTCCTTTCCGGCATTGAAATTCTAGAATAAAATTTATTGACACAGGGATTTGCTTACTATAATATGTAGGCAAATCCCTTTTTCTAAAACAAATCTAAAACATATTAAAAATCAGTTATATTACCAACTTTACAAGTGTATAAAAATACCGCTATAATAGTATTGAAAGGCGGTGAAAGGATGGAAGAATTGAATAATTTAGAGTTAATACAGAGAAACGTTGAGGAATATTCTAGGCTTCAAAGTTATATGTGTTTGGTAGACAAAGAGTCGGAAGTATATAAGGCGATGAAAGTAAGATATATCGAATTGAAGGTTGCCCTTACAGCATCGGGTGTAAATCTTACGGAACTGGATATGATAAAAGAATAGTTTATAAAAATTTAATTTTCAAACACTTGCATATGTATATTTTATTGCATATAATATAAATGAACAGAGACTTCTGTTTATTAAAGAGCATTGCTACTTTGAGTGCAAACCTTTAATTTGAGTGCTTCACTACTCTGAATGTGAACCTTTAATTTAAGTGCTTCGCTACTTAGTCAAACTGCGAACTGTATATTTCAGGGAGATGGGGATTCTCGTCTCCTTGTTTTTGTTTATGGGGGACAGATAATATGGATTTTTATATAATCGATAAAAAATATATTGATTTTTTACAGAAATATGAGTTGAAGCATCGGGGAATTACAAAGGTGCCCAACATAAAGTATAAAGTTAGAGATAAATTTAGTTTTGGAGCAGTACTAAATATAAATGATATAAAGTATTATGTTTCTGTGTCATCATTTAAAAAAAGACAAGAAGCCAATATTCTTATAATAATTCCGGGTGATAAAAAGGAAATAAAAGGTTCTTTACGGTTTAATTATATGATTCCTGTGCCAGATGAATGTTTAGAGAAATTGTGCATTAAAGAGATAGATGATGAAAAATATAGGACTCTTCTAAACAAGGAATATCAATTCTGTATAAAAAATCAAGATAAAATTCAAAAAAAGGCCAGTCAAATATATTCCATTGTAACAAAAAATAAAAAGCAAGTTTTAACAGATAACAGTTGTGATTTCAAACTTCTTGAAAAAGCATATCATGAGTACATAAATAAAAACGCTATTTAGCAATCTCTTATTGACAACAAATTTCCCCATATGATATATTAAATTAAATATGAGCAATAAAGGAGAAGTCATGAAATACTTATTGAAAAATGGTATGGTATTTGTGAATAATGAATTTCAGCAGAAAGACATTTTAATTCACGGAGATACTATTTCCAAAATTTCTGATAATATTTTAGCGGCTGAGGATATTGTTTCTTTTGATTTTCAAAATTGTTATATTTTTCCCGGTTTTATAGATGTACACGTACATTTAAGAGAACCGGGTTTTTTATCGAAAGAAACGATAAAAACGGGGACGAAAGCGGCCGCACACGGCGGATATACAGATGTATGTTCTATGCCGAATTTAAATCCAACACCGGATTCTATGGAGCACTTAAAACTGCAGCTTGATGCAATCGAAAAAGATGCCTGCATTCATGTGTATCCGTTTGGAACGATTACGAAAAACGAGGCCGGATTAGAAATGGCAGATTTAGAGGATATGGCACCATATGTTATCGGTTTTTCCGATGACGGAAGAGGTGTTCAGTCCGAAGAAATGATGAAAAATGCTATGAGTCGTGCGAAGATGCTTAATAAAATTATTTCAGCCCATTGCGAAGATAATTCACTCCTTTTTGGCGGATACATTCACGACGGTGAGTATGCTAAGGCACATGGGCACAGAGGCATTTGCTCTGAAAGTGAATGGGGACCGATTAAGAGAGATATTGAACTTGTGAAAGAGACAGGTTGTGCTTATCATGTATGTCATATTTCCACAAAGGAAAGTGTGGAATTAATCAGACAGGCAAAGAAAGACGGTGTCAACATTACTTGTGAAACCGGTCCTCATTACCTTGTAATGAATGACAGCATGCTTAAAGAAGAAGGAAGATTCAAAATGAATCCGCCGATTCGAGGGGAAGAAGATAGAAAAGCCTTGGTTGAAGGGCTTATAGATGGTACAATAGATGTGATTGCAACAGATCACGCACCACATACTTTGGAAGAAAAGAGCAGGGGACTTGAAAAGAGTCTTATGGGTGTTACGGGAATCGAAACAGCCTTCCCTGTGGCATACACAAAGTTAGTAAAAGAGAAGGTGATTTCCCTTGAAAAATTGATGGACGTGCTTCATAACAATGCAAGCCGCCGTTTCGGTATCGGAAATGATATTGCAGAGGGTGAAAAAGCAAACCTATGTGTATTTAATCTGAACGAAATAATCAAAGTGAATGATGAATTCTTCTTGTCCATGGGAAAAAGCAGTCCTTTTGCGGGAAATGAATACTATGGCAAATGTAAAATGACAATGTGCGATGGAAACATCGTATATCAGGATTAAATTTGGAGAAAGTTTTATGGAAAACAACAACAAAACAGACAAAGTGCTTTTGACGATTCAGTCAAATGAAGCCTTAACAGACAGTGTCTATAAAATGGTTTTAACAGGCGATACGAAGGCTATTTGTGTACCGGGCCAGTTTGTAAACCTGAAACTGGATGGTTTTTATTTAAGAAGACCAATTTCAGTATGTGATTATGATGAAAACAGCCTTACAATCATTTATAAAGTGGTTGGCGAAGGTACAGAAAAGATGAGTACCATGAAAGTCGGCGAAGTAATTGATACTTTGACAGGGCTTGGAAACGGTTATGACACATCTTTAAGTGGTGATAGACCGATGCTTATCGGTGGTGGAGTTGGCGTTCCGCCGATGTATAACCTTTGCAAAACCCTTATAAAAGAAGGTAAAAAGCCGGCGGTGGTTTTAGGCTTTAATACAAAATCAGAGATTTTTTATGAAGAAGAATTCAAAGCATTGGGAGCTGATGTCTATGTGGCGACAGCGGATGGAAGTTATGGAATCAAAGGTTTTGTAACGGATGCTTTTGAAAAAGTGGGCGAATATACATATTTTTATACTTGTGGTCCAATGCCAATGTTTAGAGCAGTAAATGGAGCAACCACAACAAGCGGTCAGTTCAGTTTTGAAGAAAGAATGGGCTGTGGTTTCGGGGCTTGTATGGGATGTTCCTGCAAAACAAAATACGGTAACAAACGTATCTGTAAAGATGGTCCGGTACTTGTAAAGGAGGAAATCATATGGTAAACACAAAAGTAAATTTATGTGGAATCACATTAGATAATCCTGTTATTCCGGCAAGCGGTACATTTGGTTTCGGTTATGAATTTGCCGAACTTTATGACATCAATATGCTTGGAAGTTTTTCTTTTAAAGGAACAACGAAGGATGCCAGATTTGGTAATCCGACACCACGAATTGCAGAGTGTAAAAGCGGCCTTATCAACGCAGTAGGTCTTCAAAATCCGGGTGTTGAAAAGGTTATCGCAGAAGAATTACCGAAAATGCGAGAAGTATTCCATAAACCGGTTATGGCAAATGTCAGCGGTTTTTCCGTGGAAGATTATGCTTATACAGTAGAAAAATTGGACAGCGAAGATTGTATCGGCTGGTTTGAAGTGAATGTATCCTGCCCGAACGTACACGGCGGTGGTATGAGCTTTGGTACGGACCCGAAGGCTGCGGCAGAGGTTACAGAGGCGGTTAGGAAAGTAACAAAGAAACCGATTTTCATTAAACTTACACCAAATGTAACAGATATTGTCAGCATTGCAAAGGCTTGTGAAGCGGCCGGTGCAGACGGTATCAGTATGATAAATACAATGCTGGGAATGCGCATTAATTTGAGAACTAAGAAACCGATTATTGCCAATAAAATGGGTGGTTTTTCTGGCAGTGCGATTATGCCTGTGGCACTTCGTATGGTATATCAGGTGTATGATGCCGTTAAAATTCCGATTATCGGTATGGGCGGACTTTCCAGTGCGGAAGATGTGATTGAAATGATGTTAGCAGGTGCAACGGCAGTTCAGGTGGGCGCGGCCAATCTGATAGACCCGTTCGCATGCAAAGATATTATCGAGCAGTTACCAATTGTAATGGAAAAATATAACATAAATAGTTTAGAAGAAATCATAGGAGGAGCGCATCATGAGTAAAGATGTAATTATTGCTTGCGACTTTTCAAGCAAAGAAGAAGTAATGAACTTTTTGGACAAGTTCCAGGAAGAAAAACCATTTTTAAAAATCGGAATGGAATTATTCTACGCAGAAGGACCGGAAATCGTAAAGGAAATTAAGAAAAGAGGTCACAAAATTTTCTTAGACCTTAAATTGCACGATATTCCAAACACTGTAAAAAAATCTATGGCAGTTTTATCAAGATTAGACGTAGATATGTGTAACTTACACGCAGGCGGAACAATTCCTATGATGGAAGCTGCTATTGAAGGCTTAACAAGAGAAGATGGTACAAGACCAATCTTAATCGCTGTAACACAGCTTACTTCTACAAGCCAGGAAAATATGACAAGAGACTTACTTATCGATGCACCAATTGATGAAGTGGTAATGCACTACGCAAAGAATGCACAGGTGGCTGGTCTTGACGGTGTGGTTTGTTCTCCGCTTGAAGCAGGAAAAGTACATGAAGTATGCGGAGAAAACTTCGTAACAGTAACACCGGGTGTTCGTTTTGCGGACGGCGAAGTAGGTGACCAGGTTCGTGTAACAACACCTGCAAAAGCAAAAGAAATTGGTTCTGATTACATCGTAGTAGGAAGACCAATCACAGCTGCAGCAGATCCTGTGGCAGCCTACAGAAGATGTGTAGCAGAATTTTTAGGATAATTTAGAATGATACATTGGAGGAATTAGAAATGGAAAAATTAATCGCAAAAGACTTATTAAAAATTAAAGCTGTTTTCTTTCGTCCGGACGAACCGTTTACATGGGCAAGTGGAATCAAAAGCCCTGTTTACTGTGATAACAGACTTATTTTAACAGCTCCGGAAGTTAGAAATGACGTAGAAGAAGGACTTGCAAAACTTGTGAAAGAATATTACCCGGATGTAGAAGTATTAATGGGTACAAGTACAGCAGGTATTGCACACGCAGCTATTGTAGGTCACCTTATGGATTTACCAATGGGTTATGTTCGTTCAGGTGCAAAAGACCACGGCCGTCAGAACCAGATTGAAGGAAGACTTGAAAAAGGTCAGAAAGTAGTTGTTGTAGAAGACTTAATTTCTACAGGCGGAAGCTGTATTGAAGTAGTAAATGTATTAAGAGAAGCTGGCGCAGAAGTACTTGGTGTCGTAAGTATCTTCACATATGGTATGAAAAAAGGTCTTACAAGACTTGCTGAAGCTGATGTGAAAAATGTAAGTTTAACAAACTTTGACGTAATCGCTGAAGTAGCTGCTGAAGACGGATACATTGAAAAAGATGACGTAAAGAGATTAATTGCATTCAGAAACAATCCATCAGATGAATCTTGGATAGGAGCAAAATAAATGAGAAATTTAATTGATATTTTAGACCTTTCGGTTGAAGAATTGGAAGATTTAATTGCAAAAGCAGAAGATATCATAGATAATCCAAAGGCATATTCAGAAAAATGCCACGGAAAAACAATGGCAACACTTTTTTATGAGCCATCTACAAGAACACGTCTTAGTTTTGAAGCAGCGATGTATGAACTTGGCGGAAATGTTCTCGGTTTTTCCGATGCAGTCAGTTCCTCAGCAACAAAGGGTGAAAGTGTTTCCGATACCGTAAAAGTAGTTAGCTGCTACTCAGATATCATTGTTATGCGTCATCCAAAGGAAGGCGCACCAATGGTAGCAACTATGGCTGCTGATGTACCGGTTATCAATGCGGGAGACGGTGGTCATAACCATCCAACCCAGACATTAGCAGACATCCTTACTATCAAAAAGGAAAAAGGACGTCTCGATAACTTTACAATTGGTTTCTGTGGTGACCTTAAATTTGGTAGAACCGTGCATTCTTTAATTGAAGCTTTGTCCAGATATTCCGGTATTAAAATGGTGCTTATTTCACCGGAAGAATTGAAACTTCCAAGTTATATTAAGAAGGATGTTTTACAGAAAAAAGGAATTCCTTACGAACAGACAACCAGCATTGAAGAGGCTATCAGTGAATTGGATATCCTTTATATGACACGTGTTCAGAAGGAAAGATTTTTCAACGAAGCTGATTATATCCGTTTGAAAGACAGATGTATTCTGACTACGGAAAAAATGGAACTGGCAAAACCTGATCTTTGTGTAATGCATCCGCTTCCAAGAGTAAATGAGATTGTTACGGCAATCGATAAAGACCCGAGAGCGTGCTATTTCAAACAGGCGCTTTATGGTAAATATATGAGAATGGCACTTATACTTAAGTTATTGGAGGTGGAGTAAATGAACATAGATTCCATTAAAAACGGTATTGTAATTGACCACATCAAGGCCGGAAAAAGCCTGGAAATTTATCATTTATTAAACCTGGATAAGGTAGACAGTTCTGTAGCTATTATTAAAAATGTAAACAGTAAAAAAATGGGTAAAAAAGATATCATTAAAATTGATTCCGATATTGAAATTGATTTAGATACTTTGGGCTATATTGACCCGTTTATTACTATTGACGTGATTAAAGATGGTAAATTATTCGAGAAAAAACATGTGGAACTTCCTGACAGAATTACAAACGTAATTCATTGTAAAAATCCAAGATGTATTACAACGATTGAGCAGGAATTGCCACACATCTTTAAACTGACTGACCGTGAAAACATCGTATACAGATGTTTATACTGTGAAAGCCGTTCAGAATATAAATATTAACAAAAATTCATATCCGATGGAACCGGTGCAACAAACTGCATCGGTTCTTTTGTTATCGGGTGGTTAAAAGTAAGCGAATAGGAGTGCAATGCCTGCCTTTTTATATGAGTCATATCGGGATTGTATAAAAAGTCCCCAAGTAAAGGGTGACCCAAATATTTCATGTGTACTCTGATTTGGTGGGTACGTCCTGTTTCCAGCCAAAGTTTTAGAAGACTGCAATTTAAGTTTGTGTTTTCTTTTAAAACAGAGTAGTGTGTAACCGCATGTTCGCCCGTTTCAAAATTCACTTCACGCTCAATAGTAGAGCCTTCTTTTCTGCCGATTGGAGCATCCACAATACCTTCTTTGATATCAAAAATACCGTCGGCGATTGCAAGGTATTCCCTATGGATTTTTCGGTTTCTGACCATTTCTGACAAAATACCTGCGCTGAATGGATTTTTAGCCAGCATAGTAACACCTGTGGTGTCTCTGTCGAGGCGGTTGATACAACGAAAAACAAAGGGAATGTTTTGGCTGTCATAGTAGTATGCAACCGCATTTGCCAAGGTGTTTTCGTAGTTGTTTAAAGAAGGATGAATTGGCATATCTGCCGGTTTATTTAATACCAGAATATCTTCATCCTCGTAGAGAATGTTCAGCGGAAGATTAACGGACGGTATTTTTTCGGAAGATGCTTCTTCTGAAAGGGTAAGGGTCAAGGTATCACCGAGACAAAGCTTTGTGTTTACATATGCCCAGATACCGTTTAGTAAAATACCTTTTTCCTGTTTTTTGAGGGCAATTACACACTGACGGGAAAAACCCATAGACTTAAGAAAAGAGCCTATGGGTACGTTTTCATATTGTTTGGTTATGCGATATTCCAGTGTTCTTGTCATAAAGCAAAGTTTCCTTGTTAAACTAAAATATATACTTATACTATATAATAGGAATTTTGCAATATCAATCAGAAAAAATGGTTTAACAATTTTTTCTGATGTGGTAAAATGAGAACAATATAAGTGCTGGAGGAATTATCATGGCAAATAAAGAAAAATATGTTGCATATGTTTCCACATATACAATGGGAAATCCATTTGGTATTAAAATCTACGATGTGGATATGGAAAAGGGTAGATTTATTGAAAAAACGCAGGTAGAGATTACCAATTCATCGTATATAACCATTTCACACAACTCAAAATATTTGTATTCTATTACAGATATGGGCGTGGAAAGCTATGAAATTATGCCGGAAGGGGATTTGAAGTTTATGAATGCCCATGGCGTAAACGGTATGAGAGGCTGTTATTTGTCTACGGACTATGAGGACAAGTTTTTGTTTGTAGCCGGATATCACGATGGTAAAGTGACTGTGCTTCGTCTTTTGGAGGATGGTCAGATTGGTGAAATTACAGATGAAATTTACAATAAAGGTCTTGGTTCTTTGGCGGAAAGAAACTTCAGACCACACGTAAACTGTGTTAAAATGACAAGAGATAATAAGTATTTATGCGCGGCAGACCTTGGCACGGACCATACGGATGTGTATAGACTTGACCATAAAACCGGAAAACTCAAAAAAGAGGATGTTATCCGTAGCGAAATTGATTCCGGTCCAAGACATCTTAAGTTTTCAAAGGATGGAAAATCCTTATATATTGTGCATGAAATGAAGAATTATGTGGATGTGTATGCTTATTGGGAGGAGAAGGACAACCCGTATTTTGAAAAGGTACAGACGATTTCGACACTGAATTCTTATCATGCATCGGGAACGGCGGCAAGTGCACTTAACTTGTCAGCAGATTATCAGTATTTACTCAGTTCCAATGTGGGTGATAACAGTGTGATTGTATATAAAATCGATGAAGAAACGGGAAAACTTGCGAAGTTATTATGTCTTCCAATCAGTGGCGATTATCCGAAGGATGTGGCTCTTTTCCCGGACAATAAGCACCTTGTTTCTTTGAACCATGAGTCTAACACAATGACGTTTTTTACAACCGATTTAGAAAAAGGACTCATTATTATGAATGGAAAAGAGATGAAGGTTGACAGACCGAACTGTATTATTTTCCATAAGCTGTCATAAATACTAATTAAATGAATAATGATTAAATCAGTAAAGGATGTGGCATTTTTTTGCTACATCCTTTTTATGATTTTAAAGTAATGGCACCTCGCCCAAGTCTTCTAAAAATGAATTTGTCTCATCTAAAGTCATTTTTTTTCTTAAGCAAAGCAGAATACCGGCATCTCTACGGATTTTAGGATATAACACTCCTTTACCGTCAAGTGTCAAAAGTCTTTGAGTATCATCTATATTTAGCTTTAAAGCAAAAGCCATACGAATTACAATATCACGTCCGGGAAGACGTTCACCGTTAATGAATTGATAAGCATAGGTTTTGCTGATACAGGCACGGGAAATTAATTCCGGTGTAGAAACTTTCTTTTTGTCCATCAGCTTTTTTAAGTATTCGTGAAAGGAAATATCCTTTACCTGCGTCAGATGTACTTCTCTGAATTCATTGGGAGAAGATTCCAGTAATTTCAGTAATTTCAGTGTGGTAGGAAGTTGGTGTTCTCCTGTAGAAACGGTTGGATTTTTCGGCATAAAAGTACTCCTTTTTTGAAAATATAATATCAGCATATATCGAAAAAAATCAAAAATCAACAGAAAGAAGTATTTTTTGTCTAAAAGCATAAAAGTCCGCAAACTGCGGAACAAATCAAGGGTTGAATAGAGTAAAATAGAAAGAAAATATTTTTAAAAATCGGGAGGTTGATTTATGGGGAAAAATTGGAAAAGGATAAATTGTTTTCTTTCATTTCTGATAGCAATGTGTTTGATTATCAGTTATTCAAGTAAGAGTTATGCATCAAGTGATGCAGAACTTTTTGCGGAAATGTTTCCATTTATATATGTATTTGATGCGGAAGAAAATTTGGTAGGAGTATCAAGCAGTGTACCGGTTATTTTGGATAATCAGGGTATTTATTTAGTTAGTGCATATGTGCCTACAAATTATGCTGCTTATGTTGCAAGTTACATAGTAGGCGGATCGGAATATATGGAATATATTACCCCATATATTGCAGATGAAATTTTGGGATATTGCGTGTATCAATTATCAGGTGATACCGGGATTACAATGGGGTTTGAGATGGACAGTATAGAAAATGTAGCCGCAGATACCATATTGTTACAGGTAGCATATGATGACAATGCAGGAGAGTATCAGGGGATTGGAAATTTTTGTGCCCAAACGGATGGCGAGTGGGGACAATTTTCAGAAGAAATAGAAAATGCAGCATTTGGTTCACCGGTATTTAATAATGAAAATAAAAAAGTAGTTGGTGTTACTCTCAATAGTAAGTATTTTGTCACAATGGATGCAGTCTATGCAGGCTTGACCGGTGGTCAGATATCCGGAAGCGGAAGTGGCTCCGAAACAGGTAGTGGAACGGACAGTTCAGATGGAAATGGTAGTTCAGGCGGTACCGGCGGAAGCACTTCAGGCGGCGGAATACCATGGATTGTCATTGTGGCGGTTATAGGAGCCGGAGTAGGTGTTTTCTTTTATCTGCGTAAGAAGAAGGAAAAAGATAATGCGGGCACAGGTATATCACAGTCAGAGAGTACAGAGAACAGTCTCGTGGGTGTAGGCGGTGAACATGCAGGTTTGGTGATTCCGATTAATGAGCCAATTGTTTTCGGAAGGGATAAAAACAGATGTAATATGATGTTCCCAAGTACTGCCCAGGGAATCAGCAGTTTACATTGTCAGGTAAGTAAAATTAACGGAAAAATTGAAGTGACGGATTTGGGTTCAACCTATGGAACGTTTTTAGATAACGGAACGAAATTAACACCGCATGTTCCACAGCAGCTTATGCCGGGACAGGGCTTTTATTTGGCAGACAGAAAGTACAGTTACAGGATTCAGTAAATTATGGAGGATAGCTTATGGGAAATACAGAGTTTTTCAGACAGACTGCTGATTTGAAGACGAACTTTAAGTGGAGAGAAATCTTTTCTGAAATGTTCAAGAATCACACAGATGAGCAGAAGGAAAAAATTTTGGTATCAGGTTGTAAGGAATTTATGCCAAGTGAGGCAAGAATGCTGAAGGAATGGCAAAGACCGTATATGTTTTTTAGGTTTGGAGTATGTGTGCTGATATTTGTCCTTCTGTTGAGACTGGTATGTATTTGGTATCCTTTGGCACCTACTTTTTTAGCATTGCTAGTGACCGTACCAGCCTGTATTGGACCAATGACTATATTAATATTTTTATGGGAAATGAATGTACCTAAAAATATATCCATATTGGATCTGCTAAAATACGGTTTATATTCAGGAGTCATTAGCACAGTAATTACATTTGTAGTGCGTAATATATTTAACATAACAGAGAGTGCTCCTGCTAATATTGCTGGTCCGTTACCGGAAGAAATAGCGAAATTTATCATTGTTTATTTAATTATAAAGAAAACAAATTGTAAATACATTTTAAACGGCTTATTAATCGGTTGTGCAGTTGGTGTGGGATTTGCCGCTGAAGAATCTATGGGATATGCATTTAGTGAATTATTAGATTATGGGATTGATGCAATGCACGATATTAATTTTGGAAGAGGGTGGTCTTCATTGGGAGGACATTCGGTGTGGTCTGCAATGTATGGAGCGGCACTTGCTTATGCAAAGAAAGATGAACCGCTAAAAATATCGCACATAGCTAACAAAGACGTAATAGTTTACTGGATTATTCCGTTAGTATTGCATTTTGTCTGGAATACATCAATAGGAGCCTATATGGGCAGTAACAGTGATATGGTGGAAAATGCTAAAATGATAATTTTAATTGTTATTGCTTGGATTATAATCTTTAAATGGTTACGAAAGGGTCTTATTCAGGTAATCAAAGTCAGCGACAAGGCAGCGGCAGAGAGAGCCGCCTATGAAGCTTTACAAATGCCAGCAGGAAACGTGGCATTTGCAGGAGGAGCTACTATGCCGGTAGGAACAATGTCAAGGCGTGTAGTTGTAAATTGTGTCCGTGGTGCGTTAATGGGCAGAAGTTTTGAGTTAAATCAAAAGGGAGGACTGCTCATTGGAAGGGATGCTTCAGCCGGGGCAATGTATCCCCAGAACACCAGAGGCATCAGTGGTCGTCACTGTGAGATTATGTCAAGCGGCGGAAAGATTGTGATTGTGGACAGAGGTTCTACCTATGGTACATATCTGGCGGATGGCCGGAAACTGGAACCAAATGTTCCCTATGATGTGAAAAATGGCACGGTATTTTACCTTGCTTCAAGAGAAAATAAATTTGAAATCAAAATGTAGGATGACGGAGGAATAAAACTATGGAAATGAGAAAATGCGAAAACGGACATTATTATGATGCATCGGTAAATATGAATTGCCCTTATTGCGGAATGGTTACAGGTGGTGCGACTATGCCACTTTCAGGCGGTATGATGGGCGATATGGATGGTGGAAAGACATTGCCGCTTGGAGCAATGGATTCCGGCAGTAATGCAACTATGCCTTTAGGTAGTGGAATGCCGGATTCTATCGGAGCAACATTACCGCTTGATTATAATAGTGGCAGCGTAGAGCCGGATGATGACGGAAGAACAGTTGCAATCATTAAAGATAAAATTGGAATTGACCCGGTAGTTGGATGGCTTGTTTGTATTAACGGTGAAGAAAAAGGCAGAGATTACAGAATTCATGCAGACAACAACTTTATCGGAAGAAGTGAAAGAATGGATATCTGTATTCGCGGAGACGAGACGATTTCAAGAGAAAATCATGCGATTATCAGCTACGATATGGTAGATAAGGTTTATTATTTTTCACCGGGGGATGGAAGAAGTATTGTGCGTTACAACGGCAAGGCTTTGTTCCAGACAACACAGCTTAATTCACATGACCATATTATTATTGGTAAAACGGAACTTGTATTCGTGCCTTTCTGTACGGAGGACTTCACATGGTCAGAAGAAGAGCAATAGAGGTATTGTTAGCTACAGCCGGTGAAGGGGATACCCAAAAGGTGTTATTAGAATCCGATGAAATGATTCTTTGTATTTCTATTGCCGTGCTTGTAGTGCTTGTAGTGATTTTAGGAGTACTTATTGTGACAAGAAAAAATAAGGAAAAGAAGAAGCAGGTATCCAAAACAGAACAAATAGTGGGCCTTAATGTGCAAGAAGAAATATTGGCAGATAACAGCGAGTTCATAATCGGAAAACTTCACAATGTTGGCAAACGTTCCTCACAGCAGGATTCCTTTGCGGTTTCGGATGAAAAGGATGAGAATCTTTGCAGGGAAAAAGGAATCATTGCCATCGTAGCAGATGGTATGGGAGGCCTTTCAGACGGTGATAAAATCAGTTCTATGGTGACGTTGTCTTTGTTAAAGTATTTTTATGAAAAGCCTTTGGCGGATTTTCCGGGAGATACGTTACTTGATATGCTGAAAAATGCCAATAAGGAAGTAAATACTTTTTTAAAGAACAAAACCGAACGTTGTGGTTCCACACTTGTAACGGGAATTATCAAGGATAAAAAATTATATTGGCTTTCTGTTGGGGACAGTCACATTTATCTGTATCGCGGCGGAAATCTGATGCAATTAAACAGAGAACATACCTATAGAGAGGAATTGGATTTGAAGGTTGTAAACGGAGAAATCAGTATGGAAGAAGCTATAAAAAATCCGCAGAGAACTGCATTGACAAGCTATATCGGTATGGGACAACTGGAAAAAATTGATAAAAACTCCGCACCGGTTGAACTTAAGAAGGGTGACAGACTGATTTTTGCAACAGACGGTGTTTTTGGAACCATGAAAGAAAACCAGATTGCAAGTGTTATGCAATATCCGGTGGAAGAAAGTATCCGCAGAATGAATGACTGGATTCAGGCGGTAGGAAAAAATAATCAGGATAACTATACTGCAGTGGTAATAGAGTGCAGATAATGAGGTGACCTATGGTAGATGCAGAACATCTCTGTATGAAATGTATGAACGGTTATGTAAAGGATGGCCGTTGTACGGCGTGTAACAGTCCCCAAATGACAGTTCAGGAATTACCTACAGCGCTTCCTTTAAGATGCATCTTAAATGGCAGATATCTGATAGGAAGGATGCTTGGCGCGGGAGGCTTCGGAATTACCTATTTGGGCTATGACTTAATCGAAAACAGAAGAATTGCCATTAAGGAATTTATGCCCACGGGAATGGTACGACGGGATGTGGGTAAGACACAGATGCAGATTGTATCTGATAAGAAAGATTTTTCCGATAGTATGCAACGTTTTTTGGAAGAAGCAAGAATGATTTATCATTATCAGAAAAATCCCCATATTTTGCAGATTTATAGCCTTTTTCAGGAAAATCAGACCGCATATTACATAATGGAATTTTTAGAAGGCACGGATTTGAAGCATTTGTTAAAACTGCGGGGCGGACGACTTGAATGGCCGGAAGTTAAAAATATAACGTTGCAGGTGATTGATGCATTGGCAGTTCTTCATGCAGACGGAGTAGTCCACAGGGACATATCGCCGGACAATATATTCATCAGCCCGCAAGGAAAAGCTACTTTAATAGATTTTGGTGCCGCAAGACTTTTTATGGCGCAGAAACAGCTTACTGTTATTTTGAAAAGAAAGTATGCGCCTATTGAACAGTATGAGACCCGAGGAAAACAAGGCCCTTGGACGGATATTTATGCTTTGGCGGCAACTATTTATCATGCTTTGACGGGAGAATTACCGCCGGAGGCTACTTCCAGAGCTTATCGGGATGATATCAAAACCTTCAGACAATGTGGTGTTGTTTTGAATGAATATGTGGAGCGGACTCTTTACAGGGCTTTGCGGGTAGAACCGGAGGAGCGTTATCGGAATGTGGTAGATTTCCGGAATGACCTTTTAGGTATTGTAAGACGCGGAAGACTGACCTGTCTTAGTGGAATATATGAGGGAATGGAAGTTACTATCAGTGATGATATTCTGGTGGGCAGAAATGCAGTACTTTGTCAGCTGATTTATCCGAAAGAAGCTAAAGGTATCAGTAATATGCATTGCAAAATATCCACCAAACAGCCCGGAATGAATGCGGCTATTATGGATATGGGTTCCACATACGGAACCTATGTGAACGGAAGCAGACTGGAAAAAAATTATTGCAGAAAATTGATGCCGGGAGACCAGATTCGTTTTGGAGAAAATCAAATTTGGCGGTATTTCAATTAAAAGTGTATGAAAAGAGGCAGATATGATTCATGGTGCGTGTTTTTCCGATAAGGGGACAAGGGAAATAAATGAGGATTGTGCGTTCGTAAAAGAAAAAAATGACAGATTAGCAGCTGTGGTGGCTGACGGACTGGGAGGTCAGGGTGGTGGAAACATTGCGTCTCAAATTGCAGTACAGTACTTGTGTGATTTTTTGCCATCTAACGGACAGGATGAACTACACAGTCGTTTCGAAAAAGCGAATGAAGAAATATTAAGTAAACAAAAACCGGGAATCAAAATGATGTCTACAGCGGTAGCTTTGTATGTGGAAAAGAATCAGGCACTTTGGGCACATATGGGAGATTCACGGTTATATCATTTTTATAATGGAAAGCTTTTGATGCAGACCTATGATCATAGTGTGTCTCAAATGGCGGTATACAGGGGAGAAATCACGCAGGATAAGATTCGTTTTCATGAAGACAGAAACCGTATTTTGCGCGCCCTTGGTGGCGATGAGGAAACAAGAGAAGAACAAAATTGTATTGTTTTAGACCCGGGATTCCATGCTTTTTTGCTTTGTACGGATGGTTTTTGGGAATATGTATATGAGCGGGAAATGGAAGAAGCGTTGTCGGATGCTCCCACACCGGAAGAGTGGATTGTGAAAATGTGTAATCTGTTATCACAAAAAGAAGCATCGGAACACGATAACTTTACTGTGGCGGCTATTTTTTACACCGGGGAGGATAGGTAATGGAAAAAGAAACTTTGGATGAGGCATTACAACTGTATCTGGAAAATTATAAGGCAGTAGAAGGTGAACTCTCGGTTTATGTAAGTCACAATAAGGTAGAGACGTTTTCGCCGGAAAGCAGTGATTTTACAATATCTTTTGGAAAAGAGAATGTGCCTGTTTTGAATGTGAATACGGTAGAAGAAGCCGGAGAAAATGTAACCTGTTTGTGTCTTGTGGATGTGTCAGGTTCCTTGGATGAAGCACGTATGAATGAAATGAAAGAAATTTTAGGACATCTTACGGATAATTTTAAGGAAGGTGACAGTGTTTGTATTGTGGCTATGGGGGATACATTAAGAACCAGTGGTTTTTTAACGGATAAAGCCGAAATACAGGAACAGATAGATGCACTTACGGTATTAAAAGAAGATACCAATTTGTATCAGGGTGTTACAGAATCTTTACAGACTTTAATGGCAGGAGAAAATGTGAATGCCAAAAGATGTCTTCTGGTATTGTCAGACGGGGCAGAAGATAATACCTATGGTATTACGAGGGAAGAAGTCGATGCAGCCATTAAAGAGAGTCATATTCCGGTTTATACCGTAGGAATGGTGAAAAATACATCCAATCAGGCGGGGCTTGACAGTGTAAAGATTTTAGGCAGCTTTGCCCGTGTGTCGGAAGGTGGCAACCATTATGTGCCCAAACTGGATGAAATGAGTACACAGGAAATTGCCACAGATATTTGGAATGATTTAATGAATGGTCTTGTTATAAAGGCGGATACAACAAATCTTTATGTGACAGGACAGGAATTATATTTGAAGGTGTCAGTAAACAAGGAAGGCGTGGGAAGTGCCGAAGCCGGAATGAATGCTTATGACAGTAATATTGTATTTGAAACAGAAACAGAAGAAATCGTGGAAGAAACCATAGAGGAAGAGCCTTTGGAAGATACTGAAAGCCAAGGCGGTAACGGACTCATTTTTCTTTTTGTCGGAATAGGACTTTTATTGATTATTGGTGCAATCCTTACGATTATTCTCATCAGAAAAAAGAAGAAAAAAGGTGCCAAAACAGCGGCGGTTTCCGAGTTGGATATAGAAAATGATGATGCAGATGAAAATGCAGATTTGTTTAATTTAGAGGAAAATGTACCGGAAGATGGCATGGCGGTAAATCCGTCAGCGGTTAATCCGGTATCTTATATAATGGGTGGCCTTGATGTACGCCTTATTCGAATGGGGATAGGAGAGACGAAAACCCTGTCTTTCCAAATTACAGATAAAGTGACGATGGGACGGGATAAAACGAAGTCCGATTTTGCTTTGGAAGAAGACAATGGTTTGTCTTCAGTACATTGTATGTTTCTTTATCAGAATCAGGGGTTATATTTACAGGATGTAAATTCCACAAACGGAACGTATGTCAACGGAGTTCCGATAAAAACGCCTATCAGGCTTAATCAGGATGATGTCATTTTGGCAGGTTCTTATGAGTACAGAATATGTTGGCAAAAAAGGAATTAAGGAGGAAACCGAATGAATTGGGAACATATGTGTCCGGGATGTATGCATGAATTAACGGATGAAGAATACAGCAGCGGAAAGTGTCCACATTGTGATTATGAAAGGGAAAAGGAAGACAGAAAGCAGGCACTCCCTGTTTTGACCATTTTAAACGGCAAATACTTAATTGGAAAAATTCTGGAAAAGGATTCTACCGGCATTACATACCAGGCATATGATTTGAATTTGGAAATCAAGATTCAGATTACCGAATATTTTCCACCGGTCCTTGCCAAGAGAGCAGAAGATGGCCGAACCATTATGCCACTTTCGGAAGAAACGATAGAAGCTTACGAACAGGGGAAAAAGAATAATCTGGATAGTGCAAGACAAATTGTTAAGATGGTAACCCGCAGTGGCGGAGAAAATCTGATTCGGGATTTTTTTGAAGAAAATAATTCCGTTTATACGGCATTGATTGATAATGCCCTTCCTTCTGTAACGGCTATGCCGGAAAGTCTTTCCGAAAAGCAGGGGAAAGGTAATATAAAGAAAAAAATAATATGGATTGCATCTGCAGCGGCAGGTCTGGTGGCTGTTTGTGTTTTGCTGGTTCTTTTGATTGGAACTGGTGGCAAGTTCAAGGCGGATAAGGATTGGGAGGCTGTTTATAAGTCTTTTATGCTTGGAACTTTGTACCAGGATGATATCGTGGTTTTTGCAACAGACAGCAGTCTTTACTATGGCGAATATGATGAAAAAGAAGAACTTTCACAGATTTACTGGCTTGCCAATTTGAATGTAAATGAAGCGATGTACTGCGTGGATTCGGATGATAAATATTTGTATGTATCGGTTACAAACAATGGTATTTTCCGGGCAGACATTGAGAATAAACAGGTGGAATATAAGCAGATAGTTTCAAGAGATGCGTTGGAATTTGTTTTATATGATAAATACATTTATTACGCAGAGGGCGATACGCTTTACAGAGCCAAAAAGGACGGTACGAATGAGATGATTATGGCTGAAAATGCGTCACTTGTTTTCACGGTATATAAGAACAGTATCTTCTATTATTCCAATACAGACGGATGTATTTACAGGGTTAATGAAAATGGGAAAGATGCTGCTAAAGTTACGGAAATGAGTGGTGTTACAAAACTTCTTGCTGCAAAAGCAAATCTTTGGGCTGTAAAGGACGGAAGTTTGTACCGGATGGATATTGGAAGTGGAGAATTTGCAGAAAAAGAAGCAATAGACAGCGTAGGAAGTAATTCGGATATTTATGTATCGGATAATGTTGTTTTCTATTTGTCTTCTGATAATAAGAAGGTAAATGCTTATGATGTTTCCACGAAAGAAATAAAGGTTTTATATAGTGGAACAGAGATTTTGATGACCGGAATGATGAAGGATAATTTATATATCGTTAACGGTCAGGGGGAATATTACAGCCTGAATATAATAGACAGCAGTAAGAAAAAGATGGATTTTAATTACTTGTCTATGTCTCAGGATTGTTTATATGATTAGTAACCGGCAGGAGGAAAATGGCTATGACAGAAAGTCACTATCATCAGTTAAAGCAAGGTGTCATTTTAAATAATAAATATCGTATTGAAAAGGTGCTTGGTGAAGGTGGCTTTGGTATCACTTATTTGGCTGAGGATACGGTTTTGGAATTGCCGGTGGCCATTAAGGAATATTATCTTGCGGGATACGTTACAAGAGAAACCGGTAACAGCAACACGGTTATGCCATTTAGCGGCGATAAAAAGGAAATTTATGAGGATGGTAAAAGAAAGTTTATTAAAGAGGCCAGAAGTCTTGGTAAATTGGCAGGTCAGCGGGGGATTGTTGCGGTCAGGGATTATTTCGAAGAAAATAATACGGCCTATATCGTTATGGAATATCTGGACGGAATTACTTTAAAAGGATATTTAAAACAGGTAGGCGGAAGAATTCCGGTAGCTCATGCCCTGGAACTGGTTGAGCCTGTTTTAAAGTCTCTTGTAGAGGTACATAAACAGGGAATTATCCATAGGGATATCAGCCCGGATAATATTATGGTGCTTACGGGAAATTCCGTGAAGTTATTGGATTTTGGCGCGGCAAGAGAGGTCAGTATCAACGGAGAAAAGAGTTTGTCCGTGCTTTTAAAACCGGGGTATGCGCCGGAGGAACAATACCGTACCAGAGGCGAACAGGGACCATGGAGTGATATTTATGCGTTATGTGCCACGGTTTACCGTTGTATTACGGGAAAGGTGCCTACAGAATCCATGGAACGAATCCGGAATGATAATTTGAAACCACCCTCTGCACTTGGTATTGCTATGGACAGGGAAAAAGAGCACGCTCTCATGCAGGGCTTGGCTGTTTTTAAAGAAAAACGTATCCAGAACGCCAAGGAGTTATATGAATGCTGGTATGGTCCTTTGCAGGTATCAGAGCTGGGAGGCAAGGCGGATGAGAAGCAGGTAAAACGTCTGAAATTTATCCGAAAAATGCGGAAATTTAAAAAGCCTTTGATTGCTATCTTAGCAGTAGCGGCTGTACTTGTTTTAACTTTTATAGGTATGATTTTTATAAAAAACAAGGAAAGCAATGTGGCGGATTTGCCGGGAGAGATGTGCATTTCATCACCAATTGTAGCAACCAAGGGAGAAAAACTGTTTCTTCGTTATGAGGACGGTCTTTTATGGGGCTTTTTAAACAGTGAATATGGTATCCAGCAGGAGAGTGTACTGTTTTCGGATGTAAGATTGGGAGATATTTTCCTTGGCGAAGATGACTATGTCTATATGGTTTTTACAGATATTGGTTTGATTCGTTTTGCATCTGATGGAAGCAGTGAAATTGAATATATGGCAAATGATGCGGTGGAGAATACTTTTTTTATGAAGGATGAGATGCTCTATTATGTGAAAGAAAGTGATGGACATTTGTACAGTGTAGACTTATCCGGCGGAAAGGAAGCTTTGGTTACTGATGATGTTCTTTTAGCAGATGGATTTACGTTTTATGAAAACCGGTTGTTTTATTATGCTACGGAAGGGGATAAAGGAGCCGGAATTTATGTGATGGATTTGGAAAAAGGAAAATCATCTTATCTTAAGAAAAGTGATGCACTGGGTGAAATTGCTTGTTTAAGAAGTGGCGGTAAGACCATATATGCGGTGACAGGTAGTGGCGAACTGTATATGATTCATCCCGGAACACGTCAGATAGAGAAGGCCGAATGTGGGAACATTTTTGTGAAGATGGGTATTTACCCGGTAGAAAATTCAATGCAAAAGGGATTTTACTATGTGGGTGAGGATGCAAAGAAGGTTTATTTTTATGACAGAAACAGAAACGTGTCGGAAATAAAGACTTTAACAAGTCAGGATATTTATAGTTGTGATTACGTAGATGGAAACTTTTTCTTTGTTTTGAAGGACGGGTCGTTCCATTATTTAACCCCAAAGGGAGCAAAACGTGATTTTAAAGCGAACATCAATTATTTTGACGGGAGTGTTTTGAATGAAGATTAAAGGAAATGTTTTTGTTATTTGTTTCATACTGTGTTTGTTATTTGGTTGTGGCAAAAATGATGGTCAAACTGCGGAATCATCTGAAACAATCAGTATTATTGAGGGCACCTATATTGTCAGGGCTGAAGATAGGGAAAAAGAAGTTTTGGAGAATACAGCTGATGAGGAGAATACGGAAACGGTAACAGATACAGAAGAGACAACGGCAGAAAATACGGAGACTGTGGAAAATAAGGATGAGAAGCCGGGAACGACTGTTTCGGATAAGACAGATACGGGTAATGAGAAACCGGCTACACAGGAAAAACCATCCCAGCAGGGACAGACAACTACGCCAAGTAAACCTGCTACAACAACGCAACCGACTACGCCAAGTAAGCCGTCGACATCTACTGGTTCTTCTACATCTACGCAGCCGACTACACCTAGTGTATCTACACATACGCACAGTTATAGTAGCAGTGTAACAACTAAGGCGACGTGTACAAAGAACGGGGTGAAGACGTTTAGTTGCAGTTGTGGAGATTCATACACGGAAACTATATCTGCCACAGGGCATAATTATGAAGGCGAAGAAACAACAAGTGCACGCTGTACGACGGCGGGGGTTATGACCTATACATGTAGTTGTGGAGCATCCTATACGGAAGCAATCCCGGCTACGGGACATGATTTATGTAGTGATAATCAGGCAGACAATATTATAGCACCTACCTGTACTCAAAATGGTAGTGCAGAATATTGGTGCTGGGGATGGCAATGTGAATATAGGGAAACGAGAGTTCTTCCTGCGACAGGACATCATATGGTTGAGAGAAATCCCTATTCAGATACCAATGTTATAATAAAGCGTACTTGTACAACGGATGGGCTTGGTATAAGTGCAATTTGTTGGAATACAGGTTGCGAGGAACGTGTAACGGAAGTGCTTCCTGCGTATGGACACAATTACCTTCTTGGTACGTGTAATAGATGTGGTGCACAAGAATAAGTTTTTTAGATGTTTAATGTTGAATTTAAAAGGATTATAAAATGTTCAAAAATAAGAAAACGAAAATTATTTTTATTTTATTAATAATGTTTATTTTGACTGCCTGTGGCACTGATGAAGCCGGCAGTACCGAGGTGTCTGAAACTATCAGCATTATTGAAGGTACCTACATTGTTAGGGCAGAAGATAGGGAAAAAGAGGTTTTGGAGAATACGGAACCAATAGAAGATACAGATGAGATAACGGCAGAAAACACGGAGACTACAGATGATTCGGATTCTGATGAAAAGGAAAACGATGAGCCTGTAGAAGAAAAAACGGAATCGGAAAAACAACCGGAATCAGAACCGGAACAACCGCCGGCACCGGTGCATACCCACGCTTATAGTGAGGCGATTACAGCCAATTCAACATGCACATCAAATGGAGTGAAAACGTTTACCTGTAGTTGCGGGCATAGTTACACAGAAGCGATAGCGGCCACCGGTCATCATTATAATAGTTCGGTAACTGCTAATCCTACTTGTACAACTGCCGGAGTTAGAACCTATACCTGCGGTTGCGGACACAGTTATACAGAGTCGATAGCAGCTGTGGGAGAACATATAGGGTATAATCGAGATATTATTAGTTTCGCTACTTGTAAGAGTGAAGGTCTGATAGAATATTGTTGTGTTGGTTGTGGTGACACATATACGGAAGTGCTTCCAATAGAAGGGCATAATTGGGGGCACAGGACAATATCAAGTGGCGGTGTTGTAACAAAAGTATGTGATTATTGTACACATTGTGGTTTGGAAAAAGAGTGTACCGGATGTGAATTTTCAGATTAATAATTTTAATTGATTTTGTGAAATTATAGGCAATCTATATATACTCTGTTAATGTGGGAGATTTATATATGATAAACGGAAAAGTGTATACAAGAATGGTTATATTAGGTATCTTCGGTGTTTTGATGACGGCTTGTGGAAAAGAAGTGGTCAAAGATGATATAGGAACTGAAGTAGAAAACTTGACAGAGGAAGATGATTCCATTCAGGCGGAAAGTAATAGAGAAGACACAGAAGATACACTCCTTACAGAATATTACAATATGATAGATACAAGGATAGAACAGATTCAAAATTCTGAAACTACGATTGAACCGGTGGGAACCATATTTTATGTATCGTCTTCCACAGGGGATGATAGTAATGATGGATTGACACCTGAAACAGCTTGGAAAACATGTAAGCGTATCAATGAAGACCCGACCGGAGTTATTTATGAAAGTGTGCAAAATAATGGAGGAGCAACAATTCTCTTTAAGCGAGGAGATGTGTGGAATCGGGATGGAATTTCTCTTTGGTATCCAAATATGATATATTCTACCTACGGTGAGGGAGAAAAGCCGGTATTTGATTTTTCTTTAGAGAATGCGGCAAATCCTGAATATTGGACCTTGCTTGAAGGTACCGATAATATATGGGTATATTATAAAGAGGTGCCGTTTTTAGGTTCGATTACTTTAAATGATACATATTCTGCGGATAATCGGGAAGGTTTTTATTGGGATGGCGTATGGTATCAGGTATGTTTGTCAACTGATCATTGGAATCCGGAGGGGAGAATTTGTCACTATGAGAATGGTGATTTATACGACGTGACAGCATTACCGAATGAAACCTTTTTCGTAGATGTTCGTCCTGGAAATGAATGGATGGATGAAATGTCGGGACAGTTATATGTTTATTCCTGCGAAGATACAGGAACTTTATATTTTAGTTGCGACAAAGGAAATCCCGGTGAGGTATATGAAAAAATGGACCTTTGCAGTGGATTTGGTGTTCATTGCGGTAACAACTGTACTTACGACAATTTGATAGTTAGAAATACGGGAAATCAAGCTTTTGCAAATATGGCAGGTGAGGATTGTATAGGTTGCACTTTGCAAAATTGTGAAGTGTATTTCTGCGGAGACCAGTATATTAATTTTGATCCTGAGTCTCATATGGGGTATGTAGGGGGAGAATGTAGTGGTTTTCATGGAGCAGGAAGCCGATATTATAATAATTACTTTTACGGTAGTAGGGAAGGCGGTTTTACGGTAGAAATCGGATGGACAGGCAGAACGGATGGACATACACTGAAATTAGGTGATGTAGTTGCCAAAGGAAATGTGTTTGAAAAATGCGATGGTGGAATCGGTATTATATGCTTTTTGGAATCAGCAGAAGGTGTGGATATGTCGGAAGTAATTATTCAGGATAATTATTTCCTTGATATCGGAGCGGCCCATGACGAAGCAGGAAATGACCCATACGTTTTGGGAACCATTCATATATGGGATAATTCCGGGGATGTGGATATATCCGGTTTTTCGCTTTGTGATAATTTATTTTTGTTTTGTCGTGACGATAGAGTTATTAATTTGGAAAATGTTTCGGATGCCGGTTTTATAAATGCGTCAGGGAACACAGTAATATTGCGGAAACACCAGGGAATGAACTGTGTCCGCCAAACGAATTCCCAAATTATAGAGCGTTATTATAATACAACCGAAGCCGTTCAAAAGGTTTTAGGAGAATTTGGTGAAGTGATTTGGGTAGAATAAATGGTAGACTTAAGGGATTCTTTTTATAAATAGTACTTGTATAAAATATAATATTAAGATATACTTACTTATGAATTATAATGATAAAATATTGATAAAACTATGATAAAATATGTTTTGTAGTGATTTGTGATTAAATGATTAAGGAGGATATTATGATACAGATAAGACCGGTTTCGGATTTAAGAAATAAATTTCCGGAGATAGAAAAAGCTATTGGAGGTGGTGAGCCGGTGTATTTAACAAAAAACGGTTATGGAGCTATGGTTGTTATGAGTCTGGAATCATATTCAAAGTTAGTTGAAGGTGTCGAAATATCTCTTGATGAAGCGGATAGATGTGCAATAGAGAATGATTTACGATATACCCACGAAGAAGTTTTTTCTAAAATTAGAAGGAGGGTAAAATGATTTAGTAGATGCAGTAGAAAAAGCTATTCTAAAAAGGAAGCCAAATGCGAAGGTTTTTGTATAATAAACAGAATCGCAAGAAAAAAATATAAATCAATTAAAAGTAAAAGCATACCACCTTGTGATAGTGATATGCTTTTTTATTATTATTCATAAAACTTCTTAATATTATCAAGCTTTGCAGTCATATTAAGCAGTAAAGCATCTAAAACTGTAATGGCAGCCATAGCTTCCACAACTACGATGGCTCTTGGAACGATGCAAGGATCGTGACGGCCATGGATTTCGATAGTAGTTTCCTCACCATTTTTGGTTACGGTAGACTGTGGTCTTGAAATAGATGGAGTAGGCTTAATGTGAGTTTTGATTACAATAGTATCACCGTCGCTCATACCGCCTAAAATTCCGCCACTGTGGTTGGTTACCTTGGAAATAGCACCTTCGCTCAGGCAAAAGTCGTCGTTATTCTCTGAGGCCACAGCAGTACTGACATTTACGCCATCACCGATTTCAACGGCTTTAACAGCACCGATTGACATCATAGCTTTGGCAAGGTTTGCATCCAGTTTTTCAAAAACAGGATCACCGATTCCCACAGGCATTCCTGTAATTTTACATTCGATAGAGCCGCCTACGCTGTCAAGTCGGGATTTGCATTCTTCTATGTATTTTACGGCTTCGTCATTCATACCATTTTCCAAAATAACAGGACCGATGGAAGAAGCCTTTGCTTCGATTTTGATTCCAATGGATTCTAAAATCTTGATGGCAATGGCTCCTGCTGCCACGCGGCTTAAGGTTTCACGGCCGGAAGAGCGTCCGCCGCCTCTGTAATCGCGGATACCATATTTGGTATCAAAGGTGTAGTCCGCATGTCCCGGTCTATATACATTTGCGATATTTGAATAATCTTTGGAATGTTGGTCACCGTTTCTAACCATCAAAGAAATCGGTGCACCGGTTGTTACGCCTTCAAATACGCCGGATAAAATTTCTACCATATCGCTTTCTTTTCGGGCAGTGGTAGTGGAATTTTGTCCCGGTTTTCTTCTGTCTAAATATTTCTGAATATCTTCCTCGTTTAAGGAAAGTCCTGCAGGACATCCGTCTATTACAACGCCCAGTGCAGGTCCGTGGGATTCGCCCCAGGTAGTTATTTTAAATATGTTTCCATATGTCGAACCAGCCATTTTTTTCACCTCGATAAAATAAAGTAATATGATTATAGCAAAATTTAATTAAGTATGCTATGATTTGTTTGATATTTTAACACATCCTAAGAGGAAATACAAAAAGATGAAGAAAACTTTTGAAGAAAGAATGAAGTCAAAAATTCATCAGGCAAAGAAAAAGAAGCTGTTTATGCGTTTTTTCAGAATCGCATATTACAAGTTTTTGTTGATGTTTTATTATATAGGTTTGTTCTTTGCAGGAAATGCGAAACGAATCATTATTGCTTTGGCGGCGATTATGATATTTGGTTTAAGCAGTAGTTTTGTGGAAATGTCTCAAAATACAGGAACAAGTTATGCCTACGCATTGCCACAAAACGGAGAAAAACCGGATTCGGATTTGGAACTGGTAGTAGAAGAACAAATAAAAGTAGATACTATTATAGAAGATGATGATTTCATTGACGGGTATGAAAAGGAACAACTGAAAAATTTGGATGAAGCGGACCGCTTTTCCGTAGATGATATTTTGGAGAACAATGAGTATGAGGCAAGAGAACACATAACAGCCAGTGCAGAAACATATGCGGACTATGAGTTTGATAAAAATGACTGGCGTTTGCTCCTGATAAATAAACAACATCCTGTTCCTGAGGATTATGAGGTGGAACTGGGGAATATTAATACAATGAAGGGTGTAATGAAATGTGATGCCAGAATCATTGATGATTTGTTAAGTATGTTGCAGGCGGCAAAAGAGGATGGCATTTATTTGCAGATTTGTTCGCCTTATCGTGACTATGCCTATCAGGAAATGCTTTTTGACAGGAAAATCAATATGTATATGAGTGCAGGCTATTCCTATATGGAAGCTTATATTTTGGGTTCCCAGGTAGTAACCGTTCCGGGGGCAAGTGAACATCAGCTTGGCTTGGCACTGGATATTGTAAGCAATACGTACACCGCTTTAGATGAAGGCTTTGGTGATACGGATGCGGGAAAATGGCTTAATGAACACAGCCGTGAATTTGGTTTTATTTTACGTTATCCAAAGAATAAGGAGTACATAACCGGTATCGACTTTGAACCCTGGCATTTCAGATATGTAGGTGTGGAAGCGGCTACTGTGATTATGGATGAGGGAATTACCCTTGAAGAATTTGTAGAACGTTTGGAGTAGATTATAGTATGGGAAAATATACTTTGTTAAAACAGGAAGGCAACGCTAAAAGAGCGAGCTTTGAAACAGTACACGGAACAATCCAGACACCGGTATTTATGAATGTAGGAACGGTGGCGGCAATTAAAGGTGCTGTATCAACCGAGGATTTGGAGCAGATTAAAACACAGGTTCAGTTGTCAAATACGTATCATTTACACGTGAGAACCGGTGATAAGCTCATAAAAGAAGTGGGCGGACTTCATAAATTTATGTCCTGGGAAAAGCCGATT